>LUSG01000006.1 GCA_001629395.1 Gammaproteobacteria bacterium REDSEA-S15_B12
ATTTTTTGACAGCTTTTTGGTAGAGATCTCACGTGAGCGAAGGCCGAATCGTGCAGATGCTGTTTTTAATATGGGGCGCCATTGATTTAAACGAGAACGACAGTTAACGGAAGTAGAGATATAGTGAAAATCACCATGAAAAACGGCGAGCATCAGTTAAGGATAGAATCCGAAGCCGGGGCTTGTAGGCACATCAATATTCACTATCTGTCTCATGTAAAAGACTGGGAACCTTTCGCACAGCATGCAGTCAATTACTGCACGGGTAAGAAACCAATCTCAATAAAAAGTTGGTGGAGTCGCCTAAATAGCGTGTTGCGACCGACTATTACTGACTCAGAGATGAAAGCTTTTCCAAAGAAAGCCGACGACTGGTCGACGCTAATAAAAAATCTTTATCTGACGACATTGATCACGCCTGAAATTAAATCAAGCATCACTACACGGGTCGCTATTTGGAATAAAAATCTTCTCCCCTTTTTGGTGTACTTGCAAGACCGAGATCAGATACCCATTTCAGTTCTCATTCCCGCAATGAAGCAGGTCAATCAAGTCCAAAAAGAATCCAGCTTCAATGTGAGCATAATTGGCGAAAAGGCAGCATACAAAGTTAATAACAAAGACCAAATTGATAAACTAATTTGCCCGGTGAGCTTGAGCAGGACTGACTCTGAATATTTGGACGAGCTTTATTACGATCTTGAACGAAAACGAAATAGATTGCATCAAGCGTTAACAGATTATTGGAAGACCCTAAAAGCATTTTTTGAAGATGGCCAAAAATTAATAAACGAAATTGATCTCGCTTCTCTTGAGCGACGGGTCAAAGCTAAAGACTTCTATGACATATATCCTCGCGAAAAAGGCACCCCGCCCATTAGACGCCATTTTTCATCTGGACATAACAGGAAATCTTTCGCCGCCTATCTATTATTGAGCAAAAAATACAAAGGATTCATTAAACTTTCATCAAAAATTGAAGACTGTGGGCTGGCAAGCAGAACCGTTATGTGGGAAAACAAATCATTATGGATGAGTCATACCCCCCCGAGCCATATTGAAAAAGATAAAATCGGCTATACGGGAAAACTAAATTGGATGTTAGGCATTTTGGGTAACATGGATGTTTCCTTTATCGTCGCACTTTTAATGATGGAAAATCCAAAATTTACTTTTTTATCCTTGCTTAACTGCAAGGTTGAAGACAAACATGGTAAATCACGTCTCGAAATTGGGGAAACTTCAATTTCTTTTATGATTGAAAAGAGTCGCGCCAAAGCTTTTAAGAAAGAAGGGTTGTCAGATTTAAGTCTCGAGATTATCTCAACGCTTTTAGAAATGCGCACGGCCAACCTCGCGAATCTCCCCACCAATTTATCTAAGTACCTATTCGTTATCCTCGCCATGAATTCAAAGGATAAGGATTTTACCTGTGCGCAAGGTTCGAGAGTAACAGCCTATTTGACCGGGAGAACTGAAGGCTCACTCTTCATCGGCAGCTTGTTTCCGTCCCTTGCTGATGCCGGGATTTCCCGAAATCAGATAACCCATTCGAAACTGCGAGCTTCAGAAGGCGTTCTAGAGTATTTTCGAACTGGATCAATCAGAGCCGTTTCTAGAAAATTAGGCAACGGAACAAGAGTAGCGCTTGAGCACTATCTTCCAAAACCTCTCATAGCAGCCTATAACACAAGGCAGGTGAGACGGTTTCAAAACCTAATGCTTGTTTCCGCATGTGCAAATGAGGATTATCTACTCGACGCTGTAGATTTTAGTAATTTGAATGAATTACATAGCTTTATTCTCGAAATGCTTGCTCTTGATTCCAAAGGTAACAATCCTCTAATCAGCTATCTGAAGGATAAAATCGACGAAACACGCGAAAGGCATCAAGGCGATCTGATCGCAAATATTTCAGAGAGGTCTCTGTCATTGTTGTATGCTTATAAACTTATTGCCGAGAACAATAATATAGGTGCATCGACACTTGCACAGAAAGACTCTAAAACAGGTTTGGCTCCTATCAGTTTCATTACATTAGCAAAGCATTTAAACACCACCCTCTCTCAACATAACGAATCCTCCGTCAGAGAAACCAATTTTTCTGCAAAAAACAAAGCATTATTAATGGCCGAAAAATTGGAGTGGGATCAACTTATCATGCGACGGGCTAATATTTCATGAGAAAACTCAACGCCCATTTGGACTGGAGCCAAGCGGACGTAGTAAGCATTCAAAAGTATCTCGCAGGCTACGACTCTGGAATCACAATCTATTCCGGTGATTTTATCGCGGATTGGCTGCTATCTGGAATTCATGAAAGCAAATGGATCATTAAAACAGCAAAAACTGTTAAAAGGGCTGACGGTAGCTATAAGTACGTGCGAACCATAAATTGGAACAGACGGCTTCCTGATGGGACACTTCTCTATTCACCTCAAAATCGTGATTTTCTTGACTTCCTCCAGAAAGCAATTTTCGTGATAGTAGAATCAACCTCTATCGCTCCAAACGTCTCCGTGAGTTCACTACCTGGTCTAGTTAATAACCTTCTATCTTTTGCTCAATGGTGCTTTCGTAAAGATATTAATCTATGCCCACGATCAGAGTTTCTTAGAAATCTCACTCAAGAACGACTTTTTCGCTACGTAAGAGAGAAAATTCACGGCGGAATCATGGAGTTGTTCGGCGTTGCAGAGATTTTTAAAGCTCGTTTTTTTGAGATGTCCGGTACAGCTTTAATCAGCGACGATATTTACCATCTAACATCCGCTGATATTAGCGAAGCAATCAGAGTCTTTAAATCAAAAGGATTTTACCGAAAAACCAAATTCGGTGATTCTGTCATAGACCGCATGAAATTCGTCGAGGAATTTGAGCTCCCACAACAAATTACGCATAGCGATAAATTCAGTGCGTTTTTGAGACAATTTGAGCCAGATCTACTAAGGAAAAGCCAAGACGTTCTCGTGCCTGTGACGCTTGAGTATGAGTTTCCTGGACATACGACTCCGCTTATTTCTGAAGTTATAGCTAACAAGGAAAACATAAAGCAGTTCTTGGGTTACTTTAAAATTTTTCTATCTACAAAGAAGTTGTTCCACCGTGAATTGCCCGATTCAGAGCAGTTTAGGTTTGAAGAGATCCACACATACATACAGAACAATCAATTGCAGATTAAACACACACCTTGGATTCCGCTGCCCGTTTGTCTGCAGATAATCAACTCCTCGGTTGATTGGGTGCTTAACAAAGGGGAGGCGATTATCAGTGCTATGGTAGACGCTTTCGACACTTTGCACAACGAGGGTTTATTAGTCATTGAAAAACCATTTACTCAGCTTTATAAGAAACGAGAAATTGTTGTTGAAAACGTACTTCAACGACATCGAAAGAAAATAGAGATCAGTTCGTTTGATTATCACGGCCGCGATGTGGAATTATTCAGATCAAGACCTCCGCTAACCTATCTCATTGACATCTTGCGGGGTGCTTGTTTCATTATAATAGCTTCAATGAAACCGATCAGAGTAAACGAACTCTCCTCATTAAAATACGATTGTTTATATTTCAAGGATAACGATGGCTTTTGGCTCATGCAGGATATTGAAAAGTCGGGTATACGCGGAATCCTTCCAGAAGATGCGAAGCCAATTCCGCGTGTTGCAGCTAGGGCCATCGTACTACTTCAAGAAATGAACAAACATGCGCGAAAACATGTCCCTTCAAAAAAAGAAGAACAATACCTTCTGTATGGAATCAACTACGGATTTAGTTGGACATCTGCTTCGATTGCCGATCATGAATTCATAAGGTCACGGCTTTCCTATTTCTGTGACCATATCGAAGTACCACTCGATGAATACGGAAGACGGTGGTACGTCAATACACATGAATTACGAAAATCGTTTCTTTTGAACTTTTTTTGGACATTTAAATTTTCCTCCTTAGATAGCGCTCGGTGGATGGCAGGTCACACCAATCCAGATCACATTTTTGAGTATATTCAGGATAACTTTGAAGGCCAGGAGATGGTTGAGGTTGAATCTGAATATGCGTATCAGCAATTGAGGCTTTTCAAGGACGGTAATAATCTCTCTGACGTCAGCAACATCGAAGATGTTTATGACGCAGTCTGCAATCAGTTCAAGGTTAACTCTATTTCCGAGATTAAAGAAGACGAACTGAAACAATGGCTTGAAATTCAAATTGAGTCGGGTCATTTCGAAGTAACTGTTTTTGGTATCGAGAATGTCGATGAAGGATTAAAGGTCGACATTGCTATCAAGATTTCGTAGGCGGTGAGATGTCTGATATAAGAAAAGAATCCATTAGAGTGCTCTATCATTCAATGATTGAAGCACTGAAAAATCCTGACGCATATTCCTGGATAACATCTAAGTGCGGGAGCCAGGCTGCGATTGCTTCTGTTGAGCGAAAATCAGTAGGCATCCATGCAATGACTCTCAATACGTTCAAGAAGTATTCAGATACCGCACTCGACGGAGGTTTCGAACAACTCGAGAAAATAAGGGTCGCAATCAAAAAGAAAAGCAAAAATTCAAGAAACAAAAAGTCGAATGAAACTAAAAGTAGGGCCCTATTTTATAAAGAAAAACTCGACGAAGCCGAAAGGTTTCGAGCGATCCTCATCCGAGCATACACCGACTTGAATAGGATCTGTCTCGATGCAGTCAAAAAGAGCCCTGAATACCAATACGATTTGGACAGGCACAACGAATTGTATCGGGAGTATTTTTCTTTGACGCTCGTTGCCGACAATGACTAGTCAACTTTATCGCCTCATCAAAAATGTTCGATTTCCGACAATAGACAGATTCGATAGTGGAACCGGTGAGATCTTTTTGAACGATCGTGTACGGTATTGCTATTACTCATTTGTTTGGCCTAATGGCTCGCCTTGCGTAATCGCAGAAATGTATTTATGCGATAGAAGTAGGACTGTGACGGTGAACCAAAAGGATGGTGGGACACTTGGGAATTACGCGCGAAATCTTTCCCACCTAGTTCGATTTTGCTACGCGAGAAAGGTGAATTTCGCTGATTTGAAACACAGCCATATCGATGAGTTTATCTATGAACTCTGTCAAGAAACTGATATCTACAACGAGCGCGTCAGGAACAACAACACGGTTAAAGCCATTGTGGCAACCTCCATTAATTTTCTGGTTTGGGTTCAGCAAAACATTGCCACTGAGCGACTGATTGCGGGCGTGGATGATGCTGATAAAAGGTATCAGATAAAGCTAAAGCAAGAAGTTTATGCACATAGAACTGGTCGGCAAATCATTCACAACGTTTTCCCGATGAACATACCAAGAGCTACCACGACGAACGCAACCCCTATTTCAACAATAAACATCAGAAAATTGTGGGATACCCTTGAGGCTTCACGAAGCGATAAGAATGTGAGTAGAAAACTGCGAGGTCTTTTTTCTAGAAAGCAACAGGCGGACCATCTCGAATACATGCATAGAAGGCGTGAGCTGCAACTCGTGTTGCTTGAAGCAACGGGGCTCCGACCTCAAGAATTAATCACTATACCCTGTTCTAACAATGTGGCTAGCCTGAGAAAATCGCAACTGATTCTCCCCACACTCAAAGGCCGGATCGACTCCAAAAATAATATGAGAACGATTCCAATTCCACGCAGCTTGGCGATGAAGACTGAAATATTTATCAATTCTTACAGAAAGAAATTAATTGAACGCCTGCTTGCTGCAGGAATTATTCAATCAGAGAAGGATGTGGACAATGTAATCTATCTAAATTCTGAAAGCGGCAAAGAGGTACTTCCAGATGCCGCTTACCAAGAATTTCGGAGGCTTACGGTAAGAGCCGGCATCAAACAAAAGAACTGTCAGAAAATGTTTAGACATCGCTTTATCACCAATATGGTTAAGCTACACTTTATTAGCTTCATGGATAAGAATCCATTGAAGAGCCGCCACATCATTACCGACAGTGATTACCGAACAATACTAAAAAAAGTCGCGAGTTTTACAGGCCACAGAAGTGTTGACTCATTGTGGCACTACATCGATTTGGCTTGGGAAGAGCTTGATGCCTTCGCACACTCCTATGAGGTGAAAGAGCTTCAGGACAGATTGAAGAGCATCTTCTACCTAACCAACGAGTTGAAAGGCGATGTTCAGAATGTAGCTGGAAAGCAGATTAGCAACGTAACCATCGAGAAGTTAAATGCCAAGCTCAATCAGATCGAGGATCTCGTCGCGAACTTCCGAACTTAGACTACGAGCCCTAACGAATCATTGGCTCATTACACCGACTGCCCTACACTAGCGGTCTTTTCCTCAGGAGATACTATGTCAAGCACTTATGATGTGATCATTATAGGAGCAGGTGCAGCCGGGCTAATGTGTGCTTCAACAGCGGGATATCGCGGCAGAAGCGTATTGGTACTCGATCATGCCAATAAACCTGGTAAGAAAATCCTCATGTCCGGAGGCGGTCGTTGCAATTTTACCAACCTAAACAGCACGCCGGCGAATTTCCTGTCTGACAATCCCCATTTCTGCATTTCGGCACTCAAGCGTTACACCCCTCAAGACTTTTTAGAATTGGTAGATCGCCACGGCATTGAGCATGAGGAAAAAGCTGCGGGCCAGCTTTTCTGTAAAGGCAGCAGCAAGGAGATCCTCAACCTGCTACTCACTGAGTGCGAGTGGGCTGGCGCAGAAGTGCGACTTAAAACAAGCGTGAATAAAATCAACGGCGTCGATCACGGCTATCAGCTACAAACCAGCGGCGGCACCCTTACCTGCGAATCCCTGGTCATCGCCTGCGGTGGGCTGTCTATCCCCACCATGGGCGCCACAGGCTTCGGATACGACGTTGCACGGCAGTTTGGGCTTTCCGTGCATCCAACCCGCGCAGGACTTGTACCCTTTACCCTGCATCCAGAACTAAAGGAGCGACTGGCGCCACTCTCCGGTGTGAGCTGCCCTGTGGACGTGCACTGTAACAACGAACATTTCCGCGAACCGATGCTGGTCACTCACCGTGGTCTAAGCGGCCCCGCCATGCTGCAAATATCGAGCTTCTGGCATCCCGGAGATACAATACGGATCAACCTTCTTCCGAGCGTGTCTGTTTGTGATAGGCTGCACGAACATCGCAAAACAAAACCACGGAGCCATATCCGCCATTTTCTCGAAGATTTCTTGCCGAAAAGGTTTGCAAAAGCTTTCTGCGAACTCCAAAAGTGGAACAAACCATTCCAGTATTGCCGCAATGAAGACTTAGAGGCGATAGCTGACGTCCTAAGTCATTGGGAAGTGCGACCCGCAGGAACGGAAGGATACAAAACAGCCGAAGTTACCTTGGGCGGAGTGGACACTCGTGATCTGTCATCAAAAACGATGTCAGCAAGCAATCAGCCAGGGCTTTTTTTCATTGGCGAAGTGGTGGATGTGACTGGTCATCTGGGCGGTCATAACTTCCAATGGGCTTGGGCTTCTGGAGTAGCCGCTGGGCAACATGTCTGAATGGTTTTTGGCATTTGAAATTCAATCGACCAGAGCGGAAGAACAGACGACCTGGAGTCAACGGCTAAATGAGCAGATCCTTAGGTGAGCACTGTAGATGATCTGCTAGCAGGTAGATTTTTTCGATAGTAATGTTCACTTCTCCTCTCTCAATCTTCCCCACATAACTTCGATCAATTCCCGTTTCATGAGCGAGTCGTTCCTGAGAAAACCCTTTCGATTTTCGAATCGCACGCAAATTCCGGCCAAACGCCTCACAAATCGGTGAGCCCATTTCTTGCCCTCACAAAAGACAAGACTATGGTTTCTTGAGGCATTTCGAGCCACGGCATATACTACCCATTTTTCGGGGGTCGACCAGATCGACCTACAGACGAATCGGACCGCCTTATGAAAAAATCGCAACCACTGAGCGTCGACAAGATCCTGATCGAACTCCTGAGACAGCAGTCAGATACTCCTTTTTCCAATACCAGCATCCGGGATATGTATCTTCTTCAAATACCCGAAGTTCAGCGGCCAAGCCGCAACCAAGTTCGCAAGTACATATACAGAGAACTTCTACGCCTTGAAAAGGCAAAAGTTATCGATCGCTACGAGGGATCGACTGGCCGCGGATGCAAGTTTATCTACCGTTCAAACAACCAAGACATTTCCCTGGAAGCCAAGCCTTCTCCATTTAGCGCTGCATATGGGCACGTTGAATCGTCAATGGATGGTGAGACACAACGGGCGTTGCAGGAGGAGCTTTCTAAAAGGAAGGTCGAACTGATTGCCAGCATTGGTGAGGCGGAGGAATACCAGCGCCTGTATAACAAATACCCGGCACTTCGGAGCGCCGTGAAGGCACAGTACCTGGAGTCTCGCGAAAGAAGCACGAAACTTCTGGGCCAACTTCGAGCTGTAGAGTCGGTCATTACAAAAATCGGATCTCCCGCATGATCCAACTGCGCCTTTGGCAAAGAGAGTGCATCGATCAAGCCCTTCAAGCTTTTGAGTACCAATCCCACTTTCTATGTCACGCAACACCTGCGGCGGGCAAAACCGTCATGGTAGCATCGGTGGCGAAAGTCCTTCTGGAGCGCGGCAGCATTGATTTCGTCTTGTGTTTTTCCCCTTCACGGGCAGTAGCACAAAGCGTCGGCAAGACATTCAGCCAAATCCTTGGGCGAAGCTTCAATGGCCAGATCGGCGCAGCAGGCGGTTCCTATACCTATCAGTCGATGAACACGCTTCCCAAAGAGCTATGGCGAGTACTGAGTGAACACAGGGTCTTCGTGGTATTGGACGAGATCCATCATTGCTCCGGCAGCAGCTGGGGGGACGAACTCTCACTTGGCAACAGTTGGGGGCGAACAATTCTCGATCGGATTCAAGGAAAGGCTTCCTTCACAATGGCGCTATCAGGAACGCCTTGGAGGACTGACGACAACCCAATAGTACTTTCTCGCTACACGCAGCCTGACGGCGAGCTCCATTGTGATTACGAATATGGCTTGGAGCGGGCGGTTACCGACGGCGTTTGCCGAGCCCCAAAAATCGTGCTCACTGATAATCGAGAAATCAGCCTGAGGTCATCGGAACTCGGCCTTAAAACCTACTCCAGCATTCGGGAAACAATCAGCCAGGGTCATATTACTTATCCTGACTTTCTGTTCCGGGACGAAGTGATCGACCAGACACTCTCCGAAGCATCAAAAAAATTATTAGAGATCCGGAAGCAGGTTCCTACGGCTGCCGGCCTCATTGTAGCGGCTACAGTGGCACACGCAGAACAGATTGCAGCTCGGCTTTCAGCGTTCGGAGAAAGACCTGTTGTTGTCACTTACAACACTCCCGAAGCCCATCAAATTATTTCAAACTTCAAAACATCATCTGATCGATGGATCATTTCTGTGGGGATGATTAGTGAAGGAACCGATATCCCGAGATTGCAGGTGTGCTGTCACCTCAGCAGGATTCGAACAGAGCTCCATTTTCGGCAAGTCCTCGGCAGAATACTCCGGCGCCAAGCAAGGGAGCCATCTAACATTGGTGGCTGGCTCTACGTCCTTGCAGAGCCCAGCTTGACAGAATTTGCACGCAGAATTGGTGACGACCTGCCAGGGCAGCACGTGGTTTCATTTTCGCCAAGATCATCAAAGCAAAGCCCGGATGAAGCAAAGGGCTCTGAAATGCTCCAGCAAGAGGGCCAGTCAGCAGCGTGGGACCTCGGTATCGATAATACGGGCACATGGGATGTTGCACCGGAACATAACGGCGCTAGGGAGACTATTGATCTATCCGTGAGCAATCAATACTGGAGTGAGGTTTTGTCCCTATTCGGTGAGAGGGCAACGTAGTTTGGTCAGGAGTTTTTATATAGTGGGATATCTACAGAGGCATATAAACTCTGTTCAGATTAGGTGTTTCATTGATTTCGAGTTCACCCAAATATTGCTGGAACTTGTGAAAAATACTAACGCGCGAAAAGCACAAGGCTTCTGATGGATTATTTCAGCGATCACTCACCGCTTCTCGTCATTGATTTAGAGGCGACCTGCTGGGAAAGCCGGCACGCCCCATCCGGCCAGCCACAAAGCATCCATAACATGGAGATCATTGAGTTTGGGTGCGCGCTGGCCACTCGTGACGGAACGCTACTGGACAGCAAGTCTTTTCTGGTGCGCCCCGTGCGGCACCCCCATCTGAGCGGTTTCTGTACAAAACTGACTGGCATTAGCCAGACAATGGTGGATGCAGCCCCCGGATTTACGGTGGTGTGTCAGGAGATCAACGCTTGGCTGGGGAGTCCTGCCAAGGAGTTCATCTGGTGTAGCTGGGGGGATTACGACCGACTCCATATTCAGGCGGAGAGTGAACAATACAACTCACCACCGGTTTTTCTGACCTACCCTCATCTGAACCTCAAACAGATCTGGCGTAGGACAACGGGGCAGAAGAAAAAGAACGGGCTGGCCCACGCTCTGGCATTTCATGAGCTCGAATTCGAGGGACACCACCACCGGGGTGTGGATGATGCACGCAACATCGTCCGGCTATTGCCTTTTATGGACTGGTCACTCGGAACCGAGCTGGTAACCCAGTGGCAGAGTGGGCGCCTGGATGCGCTGAACGAGTTAAGTGCGCTAGATCAAGAGCTCGGGCTTGGGTACGACTGAGCTGATGTTCCAGCATCGAGCATCAGGGGCAATCTGAGAAATCCTTCAACTGAGGCCGCCCCCAGACAACGACAGACAAAGTGCCTCTAAGACGAACCCATACATCCCAGAACAGCGGCTCTCACGGGGGCCAGCCACGTTTAGCGATGTGATGGCATTGCGCTGAACGAACTCTCGGATCATACCCGCTGCAGTGCTCGCCGCCACACTCTCGGTGTCAATAAGCTTATAAGGTTTCTTCTCTCTGATACAGAAAGCCAGCGTGGCTTCAGTACCACCTTCTGGGGCGCTGTGATAGAAAATTACCGTACCGTCGGCATTCAGCACGTTGCGTTTGGTGCGCTGGCGGTACCCACCGGTAATCTCTTCCAGCGGGTAACGGTCATCGATGGGTCCATCTTCAGCCATGCGCCCCCTCGGGCAGCACCCGCCAATGGCCAGTCCCGTTGCCAAGCCCGCATCGAGGGCTGCCCGGTCAGCGCCAGTCTGGCCTCCACTGATCACCTTTCTTGGACACATCATCGTAAGTTAAGTCACATAGCCGGATCGGAGTTCTGCACTTTGCCGTAAGCCAGTGCGTACCGCCGTGCATCAGCCTCAGCCCGGTGCGCAGGCACCGTTAAAGCGGCCCGATGACGAAACCGTTCTGTGGCGTCGGGGCCGATCTCAGTATAGAGCACACGAAGGTCCACGACCTTGAAGTCGTGTTCCATTCTCGCAGCGCGAAACAAGGTATCAATCCATTGAGCATCAAAATCAGGCGCGTCGCTGCACACCGTTTTCCAGCCCCAGGGCATCACTCAACCGCTCGGCAGCTTGCTCCACCGATAAACCAGCTCGTATGAGGGGCTCTCGGGAAATCCCATGAATGGTTTCTGCCTTCGGCTCCCAGTATGTCCACGCGGGGGATGGTCGAATCAGGAAGCTATCCGCGCTACCCAAGGAGTCCACCCAGGCAATCTCAATCGGGTAGCTTTGTTGCATGTCCAACCCAGACTCCTCAACATCGATGAACGTGACTAGGGGGCGCTCCCGGTTATACTTTGGGCTATTCCGAGGAACATAGTGTGTGACATGGGCATGTCTCGATAAGGATGGCCAATGACGGCTGCGTTTTAGCGCGACCAGCCTATCAGATTGTTCGCTGAAGACGGATCCGACTGCGCGTTCCAGAGCAAGGTTACCATTGCTTGCAGACAAAGCATGCCACCCACATTACACGCGAAATAGGAAGACCGATGAGGCTTGTATGTGTTTCTGACACCCACAGTCTACACCGCCGGATACCACAGGTGCCGGATGGCGATGTCCTGATTCATGCCGGAGATTGCCTTGGGGCTGGCACCCTAGATAACGTGGAAGACCTGAACGATTGGCTCGGCACTTTGCCCCACAGGCACAAAATTGTCATTGCCGGTAACCATGATTGGGCGTTTCAGGAGACACCCGAGCTTGCTGTCGAAGCGCTGACGAATGCGATCTATCTTGAGGACAGCGGCGTCATCATTGAAGGTGTTCGATTTTGGGGCTCACCCTGGACACCCACCTTCATGGACTGGGCATTTATGCTGGATCGCGGCCAGTCACTGTATAACAAGTGGCAGCAAATCCCCGACAACACTGATGTACTGATAACCCATGGGCCACCGAAGGGTATCGGGGACCAAGTGAATCTCAGCTTCAAATGCCAGAACGTGGGGTGTGTTGATCTCTTACATCGGCTCAGCCAGCTTAACCTTACAGCACGCGTCTTTGGGCATATTCACGAAGGCTCCGGCGAGCACCGTCACGGCACGGCGACGTTAATC
>LUSG01000060.1 GCA_001629395.1 Gammaproteobacteria bacterium REDSEA-S15_B12
GGGGTGTACACCGTAAACAAGTACGATATACCCCAACGCCTTGTTCAAAACAAAAAACCCCAACCCGAGCATGATTCCCAGGAAGAGGTTCCGTCCAAGACCACCGGCACGGGCATTGCCGAATACAAAAGGGACAGCGAGTATCAGCATCACAGCCGTAGACAGTGGCAAAACTACTTTACCCCAATAGGCCAACTCGTATGCCCTGGTGTCCTGAGCGTTTAATTTCAGATGCTCGATATACTTCTTGAGTTGCAACAGGGGCAACTGCCCCGGCTGCACCAAGAAAACCGACATCATCCCTGGCGTCACTTCTGTTGCCCAGACCCACTGATCAAGACCAAGAATGTCAGCACGACCCTTCTCATCAATCGTGGTCTTGCTTACACCCTTCAGTAGCCAACGATCTTGGTCATATTTTCCACTACGCGCATAGGTCAACGACACCAGTCGATCATGGTTATTGCGATCAAACTCAAAAATCTTGATCCGTAACAGACGAAGATCGGGCATCACCTCCGCAACGTTGACAAACGTAGCCTGGTCGCGCATCCACAAGCCAGAGCTGTGTTTCTGCTCGATATCCTGCTGCAATGCTTCGGCCCGACCACGCTGCGCCATCGTCTCAGTGAAAGGACTCACAAATTCTCCTATTACTAGAGACAGCAGGACGAAGATAGTCCCGACCTTAAGAACTGATCCTGTGATCTGGCCGAGTGAAACCCCACTGGCTCTCATGACGGTCAGTTCGGAATGTCGCGCCAGGACCGAAAGCCCGAGGATCGTCCCAACCAGGCTGGCCATCGGAAAAGTGTCGTGGATTATCCGCGGCGTTGTGAGCACAACAAACCAAAGCACATCAAGCAACCCATACGATCCGGAACCCAAGTCAGTCAGTTGATCGATAAAATTTAAAAAAGCAAATATCCCGGCTAGAACTGCTATCACCAGCAACGACTGTTGAACAATGCAACGCCCGATGTAGATATCGATCAGTTTCACCAGATCATGACCGGGCAGGCGTTCGGTGCAGGCTCAGTAGAGACCGGTTAACCGTCTTACACCAGAAAAGGTAAATCGCTGCCACGGCGAACACCAGGTGCAGTATCCAAAGTCCGATGACGGGGAACAACGCAGTGCTATTGCGCATAGTAGCCACGGCAAGGCCGGCTACATTGGTATAACAGAAGTAGATCACCAGCGCCCCCATGATTGCGGGCAGTCGACCCCGACCGGGACTGATATGGCCAAGCCCCAATGCAAACAGAATCAGCACGGGTAAGACAACAACCTTTGATAATCGCCAATGCAGTTCCGACCGAACCCATGGCCTGTTGTACTCCTGCAACAGTTTCTGATTGCGCCAACCGCGCAATGGCACTGGTGGCTCTGGCACCAGATCGGGCAACAGGCGAATCGAATAAGACTCAAATTCAATCACCCGGTACGCTGGATCGCCTGGCACACCTTCGTAGCGGACCCCGTTCTCCAGAACCAGGAAACGATAACCGGATTTGCTGTCCTGCTCCTGCCGTGCAGTCGCCGCCACTACGACCCCGTCCTGACTCCCATCAGACCCATATACAAACACATGTTCATACATCGACAGGTTGTTGTCTGCCCTTTCTACAAAATATACCCCCCGGCCATTCCGTGTTTCTGTAAACACACCGGCCATAATGCCGCTGACCTCTTTGCCCGTACGAAATTCGTGCTCAATTGCTCCCCCGACACGAACCGCCAGTGGCGACAGATAGAACGAGAACCCGCCTACAAAAACACCCGACACTACCAATAAAAATGCTGCTGGTTTGAGCAGATAGCCAGGACTGTACCCGGACGCCGCCATAATGATGGTTTCGTTGTCACGACCCCAGCGATCCAGCACCATCAGGATGGCGACAAAGACCATCAATGGGAGGATGGCATCCATATAAGTCATCACTTTAAGCAACAACAACAAAAAGATGCTGCCGACAGGAATCATGCCTTCTGCTGCTTGGCGGAGAAATCCAAGTGCCCGGACAACAATAAAGATCATCAGCATAGCCATCGTAACAGCAACGCTGGTCAACAATACTTCCCGGACAAATGCCCGCCTAAGAATCATTTGTACAATTACAGCCTTCTTTTGACAGAATCATGAATAAACCACCACAATACTGCTTCATTTTGTGAATATGGCAAGTACCACTGCTACTGTAACTGATCTATCACAGGGACCCCATGAAAATTAATCTTACCAGCGCTGATCCTATAAACCTCAAAACCGACTGTTTGGTTGTCGGGATTCTAGACGGTGGAAAACTAACTGCAAGTGCCAAAAAAGCCGATAAGTCGATGGGTGGCATCATCCAGCGTCTGGTCGACGACGGCGACATCAAAGGCACCAGCGGCTCAATTCTGATGATTCCTGGCCATCCCAATAGACCGGCTCGGCGCGTGCTTACCGTAGGGTTGGGCAAAGCCCACGAATCCGGTGTTGCCGTATATAAACAAGCCGTGGACAGCGCAGCCACTGCACTCGCACGGTTACCCATACGCCATGCCACGGTGACCTTGGCCGAAACTACAGTTGCTGACCGGAATGTCAGTGAACGCCTGCGGCTACTCGCCTACGCAGTGTGCGATGCCACTTACCAGTTTGATCAGACAAAAAGCACGAAAGAACGCAAACGGCCTCTCGCTCGTGTCACATTTTCTGTCGGTTCAAGGGCAGTTTCGGTGCGGGACCGGAGAGCTATCCGCGAAAGTCAGGCGATTTCAAATGGTGTAAAACTGTCTCGAGATCTCAGCAACCTGCCTGGCAATATCTGCACACCAAGTTACCTGGCAGCCCAGGCACGAAAACTGCAGCGAAGCCATGGATTGAAGGTTACCGTTCTAGATGAGAAACGTATGGAACAGCTCAAAATGGGATCCCTGCTATCGGTCTCCCGGGGCAGTCGCCAACCCGCAAAGTTCATCATCATGGAACACCGGGGTGCCGCCCAAAATCAGCGCCCGGTGGTTCTGGTTGGAAAGGGGCTCACATTTGATGCTGGTGGAATTTCACTTAAACCTGCAGGCGGCATGCAAGAAATGAAATACGACATGTGTGGCGGTGCCAGTGTTTTCGGCGCCTTAAGTGCAGTTGCCGAACTGGGGCTTCCACTTAATGTAGTAGGAATCGTACCCAGTAGCGAGAATCTACCCGATGGCGCTGCAAATAAACCGGGTGATATCGTCACCAGCATGTCCGGTAAGACCATTGAGATACTCAATACGGATGCGGAAGGCAGGCTCATATTGTGTGATGCGCTGACCTACGCAGAGCGTTATAAGCCCGACGCAATTGTTGATATTGCCACCCTAACCGGTGCTTGTGTGATTGCCCTGGGTCACCCGGCAAGTGGCGTGTTCAGCAATGACGACACTCTCGCTGATCAACTGCTCGAAGCGGGTGAGCAAACGCGTGACCGTGCCTGGCGATTACCGCTGTGGGATGAATATCATGAACAACTTAAGAGCGGTTTTGCCGACATCGCGAATGTCGGTGGTCGAGGTGCCGGTGCCGTCACTGCCGCCTGTTTTCTATCACGATTTACCGAAAAGATGAAGTGGGCCCACATGGATATCGCAGGTACTGCCTGGAAGACGAACACTAAGACCGGGTCGACGGGTCGACCAGTACCTCTGCTGACACAATTCTTAATTAACCGATCGACAAACTAAAACTGTGATCTGATGGCTGCCGTGCGTATAGATTTTTATGTTCTTGAAGCAAATGCAACTGACGGGCGCTTGAGGCTCGCTTGCAAAATTATAGATCGTGCTTATCGAAGTGGTCATTCGGTCTACCTGTGGACTCGTGATGACCAAGAATCGGACCTGCTCGATGACCTGCTATGGACATTCTCACAGAGCAGCTTTATCCCGCATGTCCGAAACAATGACAATTCCGATCTCACGGCCCCGGTGCGTATTGGCCATCACCCACCCCAATCGGGATCTGCAGAGGTCGTGGTGTCTGTAGCAGATCAACCCGTTGAAGATTATTCCAATTTTGTGAGAATCGCCGAGGTTGTAGGTTTTGATGAAATCGACAAACAGTCCGGTCGGTCCCGATTCAAGTTCTATCGGGACCAGGGGTTGGAACTTGAAACGCATCGGATCACTCTTTGATCGAAGATTTCGAGGCAAAACAATATGACATCAAAAGATCGGGAAAAAGAACTGATTCGCGAACTAAAAGAACTCGGTCGACTGCTTGACCCCGAAACAGAAACAGCCCAGGACGAAGTCACAACATCTGATCAGACCCAGTTGGACACCGACGAAATCCAGACAACCTCTGAGTTGGCAGCACCGGTGCTCGATCCGACTGAGGATTTGGATTCTCCTGAGACGGTTGATATGTTCAACACTGAGTCACTTGTTGATGAGCCTGCTACGATAAGTAACTCGGAACCCGAGACTGCAGAATTGTTAGACGATGCTTTAACCGGCACCGAGTCCCCCCCGCCCATGGAAAGGACTCGAGAACAACCTTCGTCACCCATATCCCAGGCTCCCGTATCCACTCCGTCACCTGATGCCGGCATGAGTCGAGAATCCATTGCAGAACTCTCGCGTGAGCTTATCGAGACGGTAGAGAAAACTATTTCCCGCAGGTCCGGCGAACCTCTGGATGAAGCCTTACGCGAAAAACTGTTGTCAGACGTTTCGCAGCAGCTTTCTGCGTGGCTTGAGAGCGACTGACGGGCCAACTTCAAGACTAACCCCGTTGGGCTACAGGGCTTTGCCCTATAATTCGCCGGTTTTCAAACGCGCTACCATTAAATCGAAAATCCTGGCATGACAATCGATGTCTGACGATGAATTAAGCAAGAACTTTGATCCCCACAGCATGGAAGCCATGCTTTACCAAGAGTGGGAAGCCGGAGGCTGTTTCGCACCGACCGGTATCGGTGATGCCTATTGCATTGCGATACCACCGCCAAACGTCACCGGTAGCCTACACATGGGGCATGCGTTTCAAGACACTATCATGGATGCCCTGATTCGCTATCACCGGATGAGTGGCAGAAGTACCTTGTGGCAAGCCGGTACCGACCACGCCGGTATCGCGACACAGATGGTGGTCGAACGACAGCTGGAGGCCGAGGGTGTATCGCGACACGATCTGGGTCGCGAACAGTTTATTGACAGAGTCTGGCAATGGAAACGTGAGTCCGGCGGTACGATCAGCCGACAACTCCGACGAATGGCCGCATCTTTAGACTGGAGCCGGGAGCGATTCACGATGGACGATGCCCTGTCACACGCCGTGCGCCAGGTGTTCGTACAGCTTTACGAAGAAGACCTGATTTACCGTGGCAAACGCCTGGTCAACTGGGATCCAGTGTTACACACCGCACTTTCCGATCTGGAAGTAATCTCGGAAGAAGAGCAGGGACACTTATGGCACATTCGTTACCCCTTGTCCGACAACTCAAGACACCTGGTGGTTGCAACCACTCGGCCCGAAACAATGCTGGGTGACAGCGCCGTGGCAGTACATCCCGAAGACGAACGCTACCGCGATCTCATTGGTAGCCAGGTACGATTACCGCTTTTAGAACGGATAATCCCAATCATTGCGGATGATTATGTGGACCCCACTTTTGGAACCGGTTGTCTCAAGATCACACCCGGTCACGACTTCAACGACTACGAAGTGGGCCAGCGCCACGATCTACCGGTGATCAACATGCTGACGCCCGATGCTGCTATCGATCTGGAAGAATCGGAGTACCATGGTCTGGATCGTTACGATGCTCGAAAGCAGGTCGTCTCAGATCTTGAAGAACGAGGTCTGATCGAAAAAATCGAAGATCACACACTGATGGTGCCGCGCGGTGATCGATCCGGAGCCGTTGTAGAGCCCTATCTAACTGATCAGTGGTATGTCCGCACCAGACCTTTGGCTGAGCCCGCTATTGAAGCAGTTAAAGACGGCCGAATCCGGTTTGTACCGGACAACTGGAGCAGGACCTACTACGAGTGGATGAATAACATTGAAGATTGGTGCATCTCGCGGCAAATTTGGTGGGGCCACCGTATTCCGGCGTGGTATGACGACGACAGCAACATCTTTGTTGCTCTGGACGAATCATCCGCGCTGGAAAAGGCAGCATCATTTCACGGCAAAGAAGTCTCGCTGTACCAGGATGAAGATGTTCTGGATACCTGGTTTTCCTCGGCACTGTGGCCATTTTCTACCCTGGGCTGGCCCGAAGATACCGCGGCGATGAAAGCATTCTATCCCACCAGTGTACTGGTCACAGGTTTCGACATCATCTTCTTCTGGGTGGCCAGAATGATCATGTTTGGTCTGAAATTTACGGGGTCCGTCCCTTTCCATGATGTTTACGTTCATGGTCTGGTACGCGACGCCGACGGTCAGAAAATGTCAAAGTCAAAAGGCAATGTACTTGACCCACTGGACCTGATCGATGGTATTACGCTTCCGGCACTGATAGAGAAACGAATTTCAGGGCTGATGCAACCGCAAATGGCCAAACGCATCACTGACGATACACGCAGACAGTTCCCCGAAGGCATTCCATCGTACGGAACCGATGCTCTACGCTTTACTTTTGCCAGCCTCGCAACCCAGGGCCGGGATATCCGCTTTGATCTAGGTCGGATAGAGGGATATCGTAACTTCTGCAATAAACTCTGGAATGCCACCCGGTTCGTGTTGATAAATTCCGAACCTCTGGAAACTAGCCCAGGTGTGACGGGTCAGCTTGGACCAGCAGAACATTGGATCATCTCCCGATTGCAACAGGTGGCAGGTGATGTCAGTCACTCCGTATCACTGTACCGTTTTGACCAGGTGGCACAAACGCTCCACAGCTTTGTCTGGGACGAATTCTGCAGCTGGTACCTTGAGATAGCGAAAATTGAACTCGGCGATGACGATCTGTCAACAGATCGCAAACTCGGAGTAAGGCAGACCCTCGTCCAGATCCTGGATGCCTCGCTCCGATTGCTGCACCCTATTATGCCTTTTATTACTGACGCCCTTTGGCGCCGTATCGCACGTCGCGTCGGAACTGCCGGGCCGACAATCATGACCCAACCATACCCGACTAAACAAACAGAGTTGATAGACCAGGGATCGATCAACAATCTACAATGGGTACAGTCGGTGGTCTCGGCGGTACGAAATATCCGGGGTGAGATGAATATCGATCCACGTCGCTCGCTGCCTGCTTTGCTCCGGGGTGGAGACAGTACCGACGCAGAACGTTCGGCAGCATTTAACAGGCTGATCGTGGAACTGGCGCGTTTGGACTCTTTAGATTATGTCACTGAAGATTCACAGATTCCGGAATGTGCTACAGCTCTCATCGGGTCACTCACCGTTCTGGTGCCCATGGGTGCTGTCATCGATCGTGAAGCAGAGCTGGAACGACTCAGTCGTGAGATTGGAAAATTGAACGAGGATCTGGCCCGCACGCAGGGCAAGTTGTCCAACCCGAATTTTGTGGACAAGGCACCAGCTGACATCGTGACCAAGGAACGAGAACGTCTAGAATCCACCCGCAGTGCAATTGCACAACTTCAAGCTCAGCAGAGCCGTGTAGAACAGTTGTCTTCCTAGACACCCAGCCTGGTTATAGCAGCGCTGACCATCGCCACGGCTGCAGTCTCGGTCCGCAGTACAGTTTTGGCCAGAGTGACGGGCACGATATCGGTGTCACTAAGCAGTTCCCATTCGCTCGGACTGAACCCTCCCTCGGGTCCAACCAGCAGAATTAACTCATCGGCCTTTACCTTTTGAACTGCGGTGGGATACCCTCCCCGGAAATCTGCAAGCCAGACGACACGCCCAACCTCACCAGCTGTATTAATCATCTCTGCCAATGGTTTTGGCTGATGGAGACGGGGAACCCAGGGTTGCCGACTCTGCTTGCAGGCTTCGAGGCATGTTTTCTGCCAACGAGCCGCTGAGCGGATACTGAACTTCGCGACACTGCGATCACACAATAGTGGTGTGAAATCAGTCATGCCAATCTGCGTGACCATATCCAGCATCACTGCCTGACGATCACCCTTCGGCAGAGCCGCCGCCAGATGTATACGAACACGGCCCTCGATCTGGTGAGCATAAGCGGTCAAGTCAAGCGCAACCCGGGTTCGCCGCTCGCTGATATCCACAATTTTCGCTTTTGCTGTTGTCCCGAGTCCGTCGAAAACAACGATTTCACCGCCAACTCCCAAACGACGCGACCGGGCTAGATGCCTCGATTCATCTGCTGCGAGCACCGCAGATTCCGGTCTGGCATCCAGATGGGGCGCATAAAACCAAGGCAGCGTCTTCATCTTTCGTCCCTAAGGTATATATCGTATCGAACTGCCTTACCGCTTACCTTCAGATCAGGAACCCGCCCTAAAGCAGGCGCATAGCGAGACCGCTTAACCACGACTCGTTGACGTGCATGGATGCATGCAAGGCTCCACAGTTCATCAGCATCGGGGTCATCACCCACCAGTCCACGAAGCAGTATCGCCTCTTTACGCGCAGTCGCAGAATTAATGGTTCTTTGTGGAAACATGGGATCAAGATAGATTACATCAGGGCGGGGTAATTGTCCGATAGCGACACGGCTATCTGCACAAATGAAGTGGATACTTTTTCGCAGTGCTTCAGCTGCAGGTTGATTCAGCGCCGCGATCAAGAGTTCGGCCAGTACTGGCGATCGCTCTATACCTGTCACTCGCCTATCCGAACCTGTCTACGATCACGAATCGCCAAACCTTCTACAGAAACCTCGAGGACAAACTGCTGACCAGGATCGCTCTGTGTAACCAAAGGCAGGTCTAGTCGTTCTGCGATCTCAGTTGCGCGAATAATTGCCTGATTCTGCACTGGCTGTACGACGATATTACTCATTGGCTTCCGATCGGTCTGGACTTTGACAGGAGTTGGCTCTTAAGCTACAAACTCTATCAACTTGATTTCGATAAACAGAGAATATGGACTATGGGATTCCTGAATGGCAAACGAGCACTGGTTACCGGTCTCGCCAGCAACCGGTCCATAGCCTGGGGTATTGCCCAGGCTATGCAGAGTTGAAAAATTTTCTCAGTCATTAGGCAGTACAGTGGTACTGCCTTGTGATGTTGGGACTGACAGTGAGATAGACTCTCTTTTCGATGAATTGGCGAAGCACTGGGACGCTCTCGATATTCTGGTGCACTCGATCGCATTTGCACCTACAGAGGAACTCGAAGGACTCTATCTTAATGCTGTTACACGGGACGGCTTCAACACAGCTCACGAAATAAGTTCTTACAGTTTCGCTGCCCTGGCGCGTGCGGCCCAGCCTATGATGTCGGGGCGCAACGGGGCCCTGCTTACGTTGACCTACATCGGCTCCCAACGTTCGATGCCGGGCTACAACGTAATGGGTTTGGCAAAAGCGAGTCTTGAAGCCAATGTACGCTACCTCGCTCAGTCCTTGGGCAGTCAGGGAATCCGAGTTAACGGTATCTCGGCTGGACCCATCCGGACGCTGGCCGCATCAGGTATTAAAGGGTTCCGCAAAATGATGGGATTCTATGACGATACAGCGCCGCTGGGTCGCGGTGTCACAATCGAGGAAGTCGGCAATGCTGCTGCCTTCCTGTGTTCAGATCTGGCCTCCGGAATCACCGGCGAAATCACCTATGTAGACGGTGGATTTAATACGGTAGGGATCAGCCCACGTCACGCTGATCTCTAGAGTAACTCTTCGTGGATCTGAACTTTTGCTACTTGACGCAACCCCTGACGCCAACCAATCACGATTTCCCCGCCCCATCGCGACAATAAGACATTCTCAACTCCCAATCGATCTTCTTTTGACGCGTTTGCGGGGTCTCCGAATTCGACACGCTCGAGTCGATAGATCGCGTATCGTGCCGGACTAATTCGCTCTCCACCATAGATAATCTGTCCGGATAGCGGCACAAGTGCCGCATAGACGACGCGGGCAACAGCTTGCTCAAGTGGTTCCAGCAGGGTCTCAGTTGCCTCGGGTAGGCGGACACGGGCCAGCTTGTGTGCTGTGAGCAGTTCGTCCCAGTCTGCGCCGGATTTCAGGCGTGCCACCAGATCTTCACCGGCTTTTTCCATTCTGTCAGATGCTTCCACTGCGCGAAGCTTTTTTTCTAGCTCTGGCCTGGCCTCATCCAGATCAAGTTGACGGCGAGCACGATAGTCAACTTTGCGCACGGCAACAAGGTTGTCCTGGTCAATTTCTATCAATTCACTGTTCAGGCCGTCAATCAGAACCTCGTTACCGAATGCAGCGTCCCGAACTCCCTGAAATTCAGCAATGCCAGTACCGGCATCCTGGGTAAACCACTCACTGCGTATTACCTTTACGCCCAGGTGATCAGCAGCAGGTTCCAGGGAATCGGGTTGTTCGAATACTGTACTGCCAAGGATTTCGGCCAATTCATTAAACTGCTCCTCGGCACGGAGACGACGGACTTCGGCCTCGATTTCACTCCGGACCCGATCAAGGGACTGAACTGTAGATTCAGTAATCCTGTCCAGGCGAATCACATGAAACCCGTATTGCGTTCTCACCGGTTCACTGATCTCCCCTTCTACCATTGCGAAAACAGCATCTTCGAACGGTTTGACCATGGTGCCCGGTCTGATCACGCCAAGTTCGCCACCGCGTTTCGCAGAGCCTTTATCGTCTGAATTGACTTCGGCCAGACTGGCAAACGATTCACCGCCGCGGGCGCGCGTAACGATTTCTGATGCGCTCTGACGTACTTGATCAATCTGCGTATCTGCTGCATCCGGACTGACTGACAGCAATATGTGGCTGACGCTGCGACTTCCGGGTTGCCTATAGCGGTCGGGATTGTCCTCATACATGCGCAAGATATCTGCCTCATCGACATACAATTTTGCGCCCAGATCTTCCACTGATAACTTCAGGTAGTCCACCTGAATAGAAGCAGGCTCAAAGTACCTGTCTAAGTTTGACTGATACTCTTTTTCAATTGCCGCCTCAGAGACTTGTATGTCATCCAGAAAATTATCGAACTCCAGCGTGGTATAGGACGCTATACGGCGCTGATCCAGAAGTTTCCATGCTTTATCGATCGAGTTTCCACTGACAATGGCTGACTGTTCTAGTCCTCGAACCAGTTGGTCGACGACGCCCTGCTGGCGCTGATAACTCTCGTAACCCTGAATGGTCATTCCAGCATTCTGAACAAGAAGCTCATATCGGTCAGGGTCAAACTGACCGTCGGTATGGAAAACTGCAGTATTCTGTATGAGTGCTGCCAGTTGGGCATCACTGATTCGAAATCCACTGGCATGAAGGGTCTCATTCTGCAAGGTGGTGTCTATAAGCTCCTCTACGACCTGGCGTTTGAAGGCGGTACTGCTGAATAGTTCAGCGTCAACGTTTCTCCCCATCATCTGGACCAGTCGTCGACGACGATCACTCATTGCCTGCTGATACGTTTGTTGATTGATTTCGATCTTGTCGGCAGTCGCAACAATAATCTCGGATACACCTTCGAAATAGGACCCGATCCCCCACACTGCGAAGACCAGGATAATGACACCGGCAACGGTCCAGCCTATGACGCCGGATGCTTTTTCTCGAATTGTAATCAGCATTGTTGTTTCTCAGCCTTGTTTAGGCACGAAAACCGAACACCTTCCTGTTCCCAAGAAGCAGTTCTGTTGTTCTATTGTATTAGGTGGGCGCAATCAAGATGAATCCTCATCGGTTCGCAGTGTACGGAATCCACCAGACGCCCACAAATATCTGCGTACGCCTGGTTTTCAAGTAAATGGCGGAGCGGACGGGACTTGAACCCGCGACCCCCGGCGTGACAGGCCGGTATTCTAACCAACTGAACTACCGCTCCGGCGTTCTAGCAAAATGTCCGTAAAACAGCCTACCGCAGGCCTTGGTGGGTGCTGCGGGGTTCGAACCTGCGACCTTCGCCTTGTAAGGGCGACGCTCTGCCAGCTGAGCTAAGCACCCGGAAAGGCGAGCGAGTTTACGGCATCCTTGAGCTGTTTTCCAGCTTTGAACTTCGGCGCACGGGACGCTGAAATAGTGATGGTTTCACCCGTGCGGGGATTCCGGCCCGTCCTGGCAGAACGGTGACTGACGGAAAATGCACCAAATCCAACCAGAGAAACCGTACCCCCCCGTTGCAGTGTGGTGGTGATGGTGCTGAAGACAGATTCTACGGCGCTGGCCGCATCAGATTTACCCAGACCCGTACTGGTTGCTACTGCGTCGATCAATTCGGCTTTATTCACTGGTGTATCCCTCATTCAAGTTAGTCGTGACCACAGGTCGAACTTCGCATTGAGCTCAATCAGCCTCAGTTCAAAAATCCGTGTAACCACCGACTGAACACGTACAGCAGAATGTTTATACCAAGGGCTGATTTTCGGTGTCAAATTGGTACGGCCCGATAAAAACCACCCCGATGCCAGGCTACATTTTGATAATTTAGAGGAAGAACCCGCTGAAGATGACTGATTTATAAGTTGAATCTACAGATTCATGCGCATCAGGTAGGTCATAAATTGACCCCGCGATCACGCCAGGACTGTCAGTGAGCCACGAGTCGATCCTGCGTAATTTGATTGTCTTCATTAGCTGACTCAACGTTTGCCTCATCAGCAGTCTCATCGATTGATTCTGGGAGTCTTTCAAGCGCAAACGAAAAAACTTCATCTATCCAACGAACTGGTTTGATCTCCAGACCCGCCTTCACATTATTGGAGATTTCTGCCAGGTCCTTTTCATTTTCATGAGGAATCAATACAAATTTGACGCCGCCTCGATGTGCGGCCAGTAGCTTTTCTTTAAGGCCCCCTACAGGCAACACTTCACCCCGCAACGTGATCTCACCGGTCATCGCAAGATCAGAACGCACTGGGATGCTGGTAATCGCAGACAATACCGCTGTACACATTCCAATCCCCGCACTTGGCCCATCTTTAGGTGTTGCACCTTCAGGCACATGTATGTGCACATCCTGCTTCTGATAAAAATCCAGTGGTATGCCGTACTGCCTGGATCGGGTGCGAACCACAGTCATCGCAGCCTGAATCGACTCCTGCATAACATCTCCCAGCTTACCCGTATAGCTCTGCTTGCCTTTACCGGGCATCACCGCCGCTTCTATTGTTAGAAGTTCTCCACCGACGTCGGTCCATGCCAGACCAGTCACCTGCCCGACCCTGTTTTCATCTTCTGCTTTGCCATAACGAAACTGACGGACACCAAGATATTTCCGTACGGACCGACTGGTGACTGTCACAGTCCGCTTTATTTCGTTGAGAAGCAGTTCCTTAGCAACTTTGCGGCAAATCTTGGCGATTTCCCGCTCGAGCGACCTGACACCGGCCTCCCGGGTATAGTAACGAATGATATCTACCAGGGCAGATTTGCGGAAAATGATCTCTTCATCGTTAAGCCCATTGTTCCGTTTCTGCTTTTCGACGAGATAACGCGTTGCAATATTGAGTTTCTCATCTTCTGTGTAGCCAGAAATACGGATGATCTCCATCCGATCCTGTAATGGACTGGGTATGTTCAAGGTATTGGCTGTTGCTACAAACATGACTTCAGAAAGATCGTAGTCGACCTCCAGATAATGATCACCGAACTTGTTGTTTTGCTCTGGATCGAGCACTTCCAACAGGGCAGACGACGGATCGCCCCGAAAGTCCATCGACATTTTGTCGACTTCATCAAGCATGAACAATGGATTCTTCGATCCGGCTTTTGACATGTTTTGAAGAATTTTCCCCGGCAGTGACCCGATGTAGGTTCTGCGGTGACCACGAATTTCAGCCTCGTCGCGCATTCCGCCCAGTGATATACGCACGAACTTACGATGTGTTGCTCGTGCTATTGATTCACCCAGTGATGTCTTGCCGACGCCTGGTGGTCCAACCAAACACAGAATGGGCCCTTTGATTTTTTTGATTCGCTGTTGTACGGCCAGATATTCCAGTATCCGTTCCTTGACTTTCTCCAGTCCGTAGTGATCTCCCTCAAGAATCGATTCGGCCTTGGCCAGATCCTTTGAGACTCGTGTCCTTTTCTTCCACGGTACCTGCACCAGCCAGTCGATGTAATTTCGGACCACCGTCGCTTCCGCTGACATCGGTGACATCATGCGAAGTTTTTTCAGTTCTGACTCGGCCTTTTCCAGTGCCTCTTTGGACATGCCGGCTTCTTCGATCTTTTTCTGCAGTTCATCCAGTTCGTTGGGCGTGTCTTCCATTTCGCCGAGTTCATTCTGAATCGCTTTCATCTGCTCATTCAGGTAATACTCGCGTTGACTTTTTTCCATCTGTTTCTTGACTCGCCCACGAATTCGTTTCTCGACCTGAAGGAGATCGATCTCGGATTCCATAATGCCCAGAATATGTTCCAGCCGCTCACGTGAACTGGCATATTCAAGGATCTTTTGTTTTTCTTCGTTTCTTAACGTCAGATGAGCGGCGATCGTATCGGCCAACCGACCGGGTTCCTCGATACCGCTCAGGGATGTCAGCACTTCTGGGGGGATTTTTTGGTTGAGTTTGACATACTGTTCAAATTCAGTAACCACCGTTCGGATCAGTACTTCAGCCTCACGCTCATCAATCAGTTCATCATTGATTTCAACAGCGTCTACTTCAAAAGCCTCTTCGGATTGAACATATCTGACGATTGCGGCTCTGGCTGTTCCCTCTACCAGAACCTTTACGGTACCATCGGGTAGTTTTAGGAGCTGCAGAATATTGGCCACAGTACCGACCTCATAAATGAGCTCAGGTGACGGGTCGTCATCTGCAGCATCATGCTGGGCCGCGAGAAATATCTGCTTGCCAGATTCCATAGCGTGGTCGAGTGCTTTAATCGATTTCTCCCGACCGACAAAGAGCGGTATCACCATGTGCGGAAAGACCACAACATCACGTAACGGCAACATGGGATAGCGAACCTGTGGCTCCAATGCTTCAGTATCGTTATCGTCAGTCATGTCTAGTCCCGTGTGTTCTGATCCCGTTTAAAGCACAGCAAACCAGTCGTGCACTGGTATCACACCTAATCTGGGGGCTTCGCCCTCTTAATTCAAGGTGAAATCGTGTCTCAACCCGAATTAAGATTGTTGTGAAATGTTTCGGGGTTCTTCTTCGAAGACATATAGCGGTTGAGAGCTGTCTTCGATTACGCTGGAGTCTACCGTCACCTTGGTCACATCATTCATTGATGGCAATACATACATGGTCTCCAGCAATGCTTTCTCTAGTATTGAACGCAGTCCGCGCGCACCCGTCTTTCGATCCATAGCCTTTTTTGCAACAGCTTTGAGAGCATCCTGTCGAATTTCAAGTTCCACATTTTCAAGTTCAAATAGTTTGCCAAATTGCTTTATCAGTGCATTTTTGGGCTCGGTCAGGATGGTCATCAAGGCTTCTTCATCCAACTCTTCGAGGGTTGCGATTATCGGCATGCGTCCGACAAACTCGGGTATCAGTCCATACTTGATCAAATCCTCGGGTTCGAGATCAGGTAGAAACTCGCTCATACGGGCATCATTTGAGATTCTCTTGATGTCCGCACCAAAACCGATACCTGACTTTTCAGAGCGCTGCTGGATGACTTTCTCGAGTCCCGAGAATGCACCTCCACAAATAAACAACACATTTCGGGTATCGACCTGTAGAAACTCCTGCTGCGGGTGTTTGCGACCACCTTGCGGAGGTACCGAGGCCACAGTGCCCTCGATCAGTTTAAGTAGCGCCTGCTGAACGCCTTCCCCAGAGACATCACGGGTAATAGATGGGTTATCTGATTTCCGCGATATCTTGTCTATTTCATCGATATACACAATCCCAATCTGCGCTTTTTCCACATCATAATCACACTTCTGGAGCAGTTTCTGGATGATGTTTTCAACATCTTCTCCGACATAACCGGCTTCTGTGAGGGTGGTTGCATCGGCAATCGTAAACGGGACGTTGAGTTCCCGAGCCAGTGTTTCGGCTAGAAGTGTTTTACCTGATCCGGTCGGCCCGATCATCAGAATATTGCTTTTCGAGATATCGACTTCGCCTACAGCTTCTGCATTCTCAATCCGCTTATAGTGATTGTATACGGCCACTGAAAGGACTTTCTTTGCCTCTGTCTGGCCGATGACGTAATCATCCAGCCGCTCACAGATTTCCTGCGGGGTCGGATAAGCTGCCTCGCGAGCGCCCTCAGCTTCTACATCTTCGGCCTCTTCACGAATAATCTCGTTACAGAGTTCTACGCACTCGTCACAGACAAATACCGATGGGCCAGCGATCAGCTTTCTAACTTCATGCTGGCTCTTTCCACAAAAAGAACAATAGAGAAGCTTGTCACCTTTGTTGTCGCCGTCGCTCTCGGCCATGCTACCTCCCCTATATCAATTGTTAACTCTGTAATGATCCACCCAGGCTAGATCTTCAGGCACGTGGGTTGTGTTCAAAATTAGCTTTGCCACCTATGTAAGATGCAGTCTTTATAGCGTGATTGCAAGGGGTACACAATTGAGGCTCTTTGCGTGATAATAATTAGTCTTCGCGCTGGCTAATTACTCGGTCAATAATACCGTATTCTGCAGCCTCTTCTCCGCTCATAAAGTTATCCCGCTCAGTGTCATTCTGAACAATATCGAGATCGCGGCCGGTATGGTGGGAAAGTATCTGGTTTAACCGTTCACGTATTCTCAGAATCTCTTTGGCGTGAATATCTATATCTGTGGCCTGACCCTGAAACCCGCCCCAAGGTTGATGGATCATAATTCGTGAATGCGGCAGTGCAAATCGCTTTTCCGAAGTGCCGCCAGCAAGTATCACTGCACCCATGCTCGCAGCCTGGCCCGTGCAAACAGTGCTGACGTCAGGTCTGATGAATTGCATGGTATCGTAGATGGCAAGACCAGCATTCACCTCACCACCAGGACTATTGACATAAAGATGAATATCCTTGTCTGGATTCTCTGATTCCAGATACAGCAATTGCGCTACAACCAGGTTGGCCATATGGTCGACAATCTGGCCGACCATAAATATGACCCGCTCCTTGAGCAGACGAGAGTAGATATCGTAGGCACGTTCGCCTCTACCCGTGGTTTCGATGACCATCGGCACCAAACCGAGATTCTGGGGTGCCGTCAAGGCAGGTTGCTTGGAATAATCTGTCACAGTATCACCTCTGTCAGTATGATCGACCCGGATCACGATTGCGTAGTGTCAGGTACAGTCGGGTTCATTAAGTCCTCAAAGCTCACCTCGCTATCAGTGACGTCGGCGTCGGTCAGCAACGCTTCCACAACATGGTCTTCGACAACTGCGGCCTCAACCTGTGACAAGCGGCTCCTGTCTTCACTGTACCACTTAATGAACTGTTGAGGATCATCATAGCTTGACGCCATGTCCTCTAGTCGCTGGCGAACAGCATTATCGTCTGGCTTTATTTCTCGCTGTTTTACGATTGTATGCATAACTAACCCAAGTCGCACACGTCTTTCAGCTGAATTCCTGAACTGTTCTGGATCGACTGGTGTATCTGCAGGTAGACCCTGCTGCTGCATCTGGGCCCGGGCAGCCATAACCGCCCGCTCGGTTTCTTCTCGGATCAAGGCCTCTGGCACTTCGAAATCGTTCCCCAGGAGAAGAGCCTCCATCACCGCTTCATGAGTGTCTCTCCGAATTTTTTGTGAGCATTCCTTCTCTAGGTTTTCCAGAATTTGGTTACGGAACGCCTGGTCGGTCCCCTCTTCCACACCAAAACTTTTTATGAAGTCCTCGTCGATCTCAGGTAGTTTCGGTTTTGCAACCTCACGAACATCGACACTGAACTTTGCCGGTTGTCCTGCAAGTTCTTCATTTGGGTAATCTTCAGGAAAGGTGAGGTCGACTGTACCCTGGTCACCTGTCTTCAGGTCAGTTAACTGCTCCTCAAACTCCGGAAGCAATGTATTCTCCCCCAGTATAACGGGATAGTTTTCCGCTTCCCCGCCTTCAAAAGGTTCTCCATTCACAGTTCCTTTGAAGTCAATCAGCAAGCGGTCACCCTCCTTGGCTGCTGATTCATCTGCCTCCCAGATCGTTCGACGTTTACGCAGAGTTTCGATTGTTCGAGTCACATCTCCCTCTTCTGGCTGACAGGATTTACGAACAATCGACGTGCCGGCGATGTCAGTTCGGGGGATCTGGGGAAACACTTCAAATGTGGCCACATATTCAAGATCCTCGCCGCGGGTCATCGTCTTGGGTTCAATCGATGGTGGGCCCGCGGTTTCAACAGATTCCTGCACAACGGCATCGTGATAGCTTGAACTGATCAGTTCTTCGGCTGCTTCATGCAGGACCTGCTCAGAATATCTCGCTTCAACCACCTTGAGCGGAACCTTGCCCGGCCGGAATCCTGGAAGTTTTACAGTCTTCGCCAGCGTCGACAGCCTTGACTGAATATTCTGATCAAGATCTGCTAATATTTTTTTAAATTGCATATTACCTATTACCTATAATTGAAGTTGTTGAATAATCACCAACTCTATCAAAAAATTTTAATTCTT
>LUSG01000061.1 GCA_001629395.1 Gammaproteobacteria bacterium REDSEA-S15_B12
GGTTAGTTGGAAAATTCGACGCTGAACGAGCAATTCTTCAGTGTAAAGGACGAGACCAGGATCAGGTGATTGTGGTCCCAGGTCACCGTATGAGACTGCACAACATCTCATTTGGCACCACGACCAAAGGACTGAGACAGATCGAAAACAGGATTAGAAATAGTACGGATGTCACGCTCCAGAAACAACCACCTGATGCGCCCTACGAGGGACTGTGGCTCCGTCACGAGTTTGACGGCGCGCTCTACAATGTGCATGTCAGTCAACCAGCGGCCGGCCTAGGTGGCCCCGGGTCCCGAAAGCCAGCACCGCGTCAACTGTCTAACGTACCAGGTGATTATCAACGACTCAACGCAAAAGGAGGCCTGTCCTTTGATCAGAAAGTATTCCCAAGTCGACTGGGTCATGTTGCCCACTTCACCACTGACATCGACAAAAAGATTGACTTCTATACCAGGATATTAGGCCTCAAGCTCACGGACAGATCTGAGAACTTTGTCGCGTTCCTTCGTGTGCCAGGTGGGTCTGATCATCATGTCGTTGCTGTCATCAAAGACACTCGACCGGGGTTTCACCACGCGAGTTTTGAGGTAAACAACATTGACGAGATGGGACTCGCCGGCCAGCGTATGATGCACAAAGGATATCGAAACGGCTGGGGTATCGGTCGTCATGCCCTAGGGTCAAACTTTTTCTGGTACATCAGGGACCCACACAATGGACTCGCTGAATACTTTTTTGATATCGACTATATTGCCGACGACCGCAAATGGCGCGCTCGAGATTGGCCAACGGAGGTATCTTTTTTTCTCTGGGGACCACCGCCACCAGTGGATTTCGGCAAAAACTTCGAAGGGACCCGGAAAACGAGACCGCCTAAACCTCAGTCTCTTGCCCGCACCTAGCTAGGTTTAAAGAACTTGACAGGCCACGTCGAAATCTAATCTTGGCAGTCGTTTGAATGTTTTTGACACATCGCCGTAGCCAATATTGCACAGAAAGTTTGAATGAAACGTTGTCTCGGCAAAAAACTCTTCATCCACACTCGCATTATCAAATCCCGACATTGGACCACAATCCAAACCAACAGCCCGAGCAGCAATGATGAAATAAGCACCCTGTAAACTGCCGTTGCGAAATGCGGCGGTTTCAGCGCCTTCAGGGTTATCTTTAAATCCGAGTTGTACGGCAGGATTTTGGGGGAACATTGTTTCAGCGTAGCGCCAGAACTCTACGTCATGTGCAATGATTACCGTGATCGGTGCACTCATTGTTTTTTCAATATTGTTCGGTTTAAGCGCCGGTTGTAGCCGTTCTTTAGCCTCCTTGGAGGTCAAAAAGACCAATCGCGCCGGGCAACAGTTCCCACTGGTAGGTCCCATCTTCATAATCTGATAGATCTGATTCAGGGTCTCAATAGAAACCGATTTATCCTGCCAGGCATTGAAAGTTCGCGCCTGAGTCATCAGTAGTCGCAGGGTTGCGGGATCGGCCAGTTGAATTTCCTTCTTGAGATCTTGAAGTGAATTCTGTGCCGCAATATCTAAATCATCAAAGTCCATGTTATTTATCCTAACTTGCGAGTCTTATACGGCTAATGCCAGCCTAAAGTCCTCGTTAACCTTAAAGTACGGTGACGGAATTCCAAACTGTTCTGCTTCAACCGGATTGTCTAGTTGTTTGAATTCTACAATCAAGCTGTCTTTCACCGCCTGTACAGCATCCGATTTAAGGTAAGGATCATCCCGGACAAAAAGATGCGTGGTAAGAGATTGATACTTTTCAGCAGAAACCATGAAATGAATATGCGCCGGACGCATCGCAGGTCGGCCCAGCGCTTTGAGCATGGCACCTACCGGGCCGTCAGTCGGCACCGGATAGGACGCCGGCTTCTCAGTGCAGAACCCAAACTGACCCTCGCCGTTGGTGTAAAAAATTCCCCGAAGATTCATGTTAGGAAACCTTTCAGGTTCCTGCACATCATAAAGCCCTTCGGCAGAGGCCTGCCACACATCCAGTTTGGCGTTCGCGATCGGCGTACCATCGATGCTCAATACCCGCCCAGTCACTAGGGTGGGTTCACCGATTCTGTCTTTGGAAATATTGGCACCAAAAGATAATTCAGGTGCATTGGGCAGGTGAAAAGGGCCCAGTACGGTACTCTCGGTTGCGCTCTCCGGTTTTCGGCCCGCCAACGTGTCCACCAGCATTGACACAGCCAGCGTATCCGAAAGCAGAATAAACTCTTGTCGCGTGTCATCGCACCAGTGGCCCACCTGAGTTAGAAAATCAATGGCTTGACCCCACTCTTCAAGGGTCGGTTCGACTTCTCGCACAACGGCATGAAGATGTGTAATTACTGACGTCGTAATCAATTTAAGTCGCGGGTCGTCACAATTCTCGAGTCTTGCAAGAGCTTCTACCGTGATGTTGTCGTCGCTCATTTTCTGCCCCTCCTGTAATCTTCTCGATTGCTAATCTTGGGGCACTTGTGCCCACGATACACTTATAGTACATCGGTAAGGATCCCGGCAAGCATTCCGAATAAGAAATGGAACTCAACGGTGAAATTCAACTCGCGGCAACGGTCGACGAGATCTGGAAAACTCTCAACGAACCGGTTGCGTTGCGACGCTGTATTCCAGGTTGTAAGGCCGTCGAAAGAAAAGACACCAACACCTTTCGAGCCACAATCCGAACGAAAATCGGGCCTGTTAACACACAATTTTCCACACTATTAACAGTGATTCCTGTGTCGCCACCAACCCGGTATTCACTGACTGGTGAAGGGCAAGGCGGTACCTCTGGGTTTGCAAAAGGAACGGTCAATATTGAACTCAAGCCAAACTCAACCGGCACCCTGCTTGACTACACTTCTCAGATACAGATTGGTGGTAAAGTTGCACAGGTTGGATCACGCCTCTTGACAGCAACCGCAAAAAAATTGGTTCAACAATTTTTTGAGACGCTCGAGGCAGTTATTAGCGAGGATGAGTTTCACAACCCAAAAACCGTACTGCCCACCAAATAACACTACTTCTTTACCATGAAATCTCCAGCTTTCGGCTGTGTTCAACCGAAGACCATCAATGATGCTCTAGAGAGTCTACAACGGCATAGGCCCGATACGGCCGTACTGGCCGGCGGCCAAAGTCTGATGGCGAGCCTCAATATGCGTCTTTCAAATCCAGCCGTACTTATCGACATTAACGGCATCGATGATCTCAACGGTATCAGCGTAGTCGAGGATCAGTTGCGAATCGGCGCAATGACCCGCCAAGTCGAACTTGAGCATTCACCACTAGTAGCTCAACATGCTCCCTTAGTCAGTAGAGTGATACCTGCTTGTATGGTCGCTCTACAGGGGCAAATCGTCTTGCAGGGACCCGATGGTGAAAGACGAATTGCAGCCGAAGAGTTTTTTCAGGGTCTTTTCGAGACAGCCCTGTCTGATAATGAGTTGCTAACAGCGATTGAAATCCCTATCGCAAAACACACTCAGCGATTCGGTTTCCGCGAGCTCGCACGCCGTCACGGTGACTATGCCATGGCTGGTGTTTGTGCCGCGAGCGACTGGTCTTCAAACAACCTAATTGACCTACGGCTTGCTTACCTAAATGTTGGACCCGGACCTGTACTTGCTGAACAAACAGCTAGTGGCATCTGTAGGAACTGGGGACAAAACTATGACGAGGTGTTGGAGGGACTGGGTAGTGAACTCGATCCGACCGATGACCTCAATGCGACCTCAGACATGCGGATCCATCTAGCAAAGGTACTGACCCGACGACTGCTCGAGGAGTGGCGATAATGAACGATTCATTGGGAGTACTAAAGGGAGACAGCGAAATATGTCTGACTGTAAATGGAGAATCAGTATCCGAACGGGTGCCCGTACGGCGGAATCTGGCCGACTTTCTCAGACTTGATCTCGGACTTACCGGCACACATGTCGGGTGCGAACATGGTGTATGCGGTGCCTGTACAGTACGTCTCGATGGCAAGATTATACGAGGCTGTCTGATCCTGGCCATTCAGGCAAACGGAAAGAGGGTCGATACTATTGAAG
>LUSG01000062.1:0-3928 GCA_001629395.1 Gammaproteobacteria bacterium REDSEA-S15_B12
GAGGTAGGACAGTGCATTCTGATGACCATTCATTCGAGCTCGCTGCGCGAATTCACGCCAGGCGGCTTTTAATACCCAGGACTCAACCAACAGCGCGATCAGCAATACAGCCATCGCCAATGTCAGCGGATCGATCGACTCGAATAAAGTCGACTTAACGGTAACCTGTTCGGCGGTGTTATGGCTCTCCTGCCAGGCATGCCAGGCGTGCGAAAGCCCCAGCCCACAGCCGATTGAGAAAAGACCAATCGCGCTCCACAAGTTCCAGAGGTATTTCTTCTAACCATGACCAAAAGCGTACCGACGATCGGCCGGTCTACTACCACTTTTCAGCCCCATCAACAGAAATAACTGGTTAAGCGTATCCATCAGACTATGGATCGCCTCATTCATCATCGCTGCCGAATGCGTCGGAACCGCGACCGTGAACTTCAGGACAGTCAGCGCTGCATTACCACAGATCGCGATCAGCACTACTTTCTTGGAACCTGCACTCATGGAGTTCTACTTACCGCGTAGTTTTCACCCCGATTTACCATACCAAAAGATGCTCTTACATGCGCACAGCAGTATACTCAGCGATCTCTAGGCAACTGCCACAATGTGAACGACCAACATTACCACCCATGCCAATCGATCCCAAACTTCTCGATATTCTGTGCTGCCCAGTCAGTAAACAACCGGTATTCCCGCTCAGTGAGGAGAAACTTGCTGCTGTCAATGCTGCGATTGCCACGGGACAGGTCACCCAGGCCAACAACACAGGGTGATGCTTGAAGAGGAGAGCATCTCGGTTGAACAGATCGAAGGACTTTAACAGTTCCCCATAAGCACTAGCGACCCGAGTCGATCCATTTAACTGCTTGCCTGCCGTCCCTGGTAGTGTTGCATCAGAATCTGGGCGACCTCAGGCCGGGCAAATTCAGGTGGTAGTGCTTCACCTGCCGACAGCATTTCTCGAACCCGGGTACCGGACAACAGAACGAAATCTTGCGGCTCGTGATCAGGCACATCCCGCATCATTACCACCCGGGCGAGTTTCCTAGAATACGCAGTATGGTCTGCTTCGAATATCTGAATGTCCAGGGCACCGTCAGGAACCTGCTCGCGGAAAATTGTCTGCGCATCGAACGCACCGTAATAATCACCAACACCTGCATGATCGCGACCAACTATGAGATGTGTACAACCTGCGTTTTGGCGAAACACAGCGTGTAGAACAGCTTCCCGCGGTCCAGCATACAACATGTCAAACCCATAGCCGGCGACTATCACACTATTGGCCGGGAAATACAGGTCAACCATGGTCCGAATTGCGGCGTCCCGCACATCTGCCGGTATGTCGCCGGGCTTGAGCTGCCCAAGAAGCATGTGAATCAGAATTCCATCGGCATCGACCGTGGCCTGCGCCATCTTGCATAACTCCTCGTGGGCGCGGTGCATCGGGTTTCGGGTCTGGAACGCAACCACCCGATTCCATCCGCGTTCACTGATGTCGGCCCGAATCTGCTCTGCGGTACGAAAGGTCGCTGGATAGGCGGACGCAAAATAGCTGTAATTTAGGACCATAATCGGGCCAGAGACCAACACCCTGCCCTGGCTGGAAAACACCTTCACGCCAGGATGATTCGTGTCGAGCGTGCCATAGATCGATCGAGTCGCCAACTCGAGGTCTTTGTCTGAAAGTTCTTCGACCGCCGCGATGTCCAGCACAGCCAGAACCGGATTACCATCAATGTTAGGGTCCCTCAAAGCAATACGGTCTCCGGCTCGATAGTTGCACTGCTGGACCAAGTTAATCACGGGAACGGGCCAAAACAGCCCATCAGCCGTGTGCATCGTTGCAGCAACACTGGCCAAATCGCGCTGGTCCATAAATCCCGACAGAGGTGTGAAATATCCTGCACCAAGCATCACAGCGTTTGCTGCGGATGCCGAACTGATCTTCAGAGATGGTAAACCCTGAGCTTCACTTTCAAGTGAGTGACGCTGCTCATCGCAGGCCACATAAAGCGGCCTGAGTTTGGTGGCACCATGGGGCTTAATCATTGTTTAAAACTAATACGGTAGCAAATGCGTAACGGAATTCCTCAGGATCATCCGAGCGATAGATACGATTGAAATCGCATAAGCGTAACATCGAAGTCCTACAGCAAAGAACAAAATTTACCCATCAGATCATAAAAGAGGACGGATCGTGGACTCGCATCAGCCTGTTTCACTGGCTTTGGGACAATCAGTTGACAATCCTAACGCAACAAACTCCGTCGAGCGTCAACCGCTGCAGCCAGCTGGTCAATCACGTGAACCGTATCATCCCAACCAAGGCAGGCATCAGTAATGCTTTGTCCATACACGAGATCAGAACCCGCGACAACATCTTGCCGGCCCTCGACGATATTACTTTCGATCATGACGCCGACTACCCTGTTTTCACCCTCAGCCAGTTGACTCGAAATATCAGCGCCAACAGTAATCTGTCCACGATGTTGTTTTCTACTGTTCGCATGACTGAAATCAACCATCAATCTTGACAAACAACCGGCAGACTCCAACATTTGAGCTGCCGTGTTAACACTCTCGCTGTCGTAGTTCGGTGATTGACCACCCCGGAGAATCACATGGCCATCCTCATTGCCAGTGGTTTCAAAGATTCCTAGATAGCCAGCCTTGGTCACCGTCAGGAAATGATGGGGATGTGCTGCGGCGCCAACGGCATCGATTGCGATCTTGAGATTCCCATCCGTGCCGTTCTTGAATCCAACAGGACAAGACAATCCGGATGCCAGTTCCCTGTGTAATTGACTCTCTGTCGTTCGGGCACCAATAGCACTCCAACTAATCAGATCGGCAACATATTGCGGTGTCAACAGATCTAGGCATTCTGTTCCAGCAGGCACTCCGGCCAGGTTAAGATCCAGCAACAATTTACGAGCAAGCCTCAACCCCTTATTGATATTGAATGAGCCATCGAGATCGGGATCATTAATCAACCCTTTCCAGCCGACAGTGGTCCGAGGCTTTTCAAAATAGACCCGCATAATTATTAACAGGTCTTTGGAATAACTCTGCCGTAACGCTTCTAGGCGGGCCCCGTAGTCCAGTGCCGCAACAGGATCATGAATCGAGCAGGGCCCGACAATTACAATCACACGGTCGTCCTGACCATGAAGAATCGCGTGCGCCTCAGCACGGGTACGCGTTACGAGCTGTGCAACTGAAGGGGGTAGTGGATGCTCTTCAATGACGGTTTTCGGATCGGCTACATCCTGTATATCCGAGATCCGTAGATTGTCTGTAACACTGATATGGTCACTGATCGATTGCTTGTTTTGTTCTGTATGCGTCATGACATCAGTAGCGCCATTAATTCTAGATGGCCAGTTCTGGCGTTTTGGGGCGCGCCAGTATAGCACCGCCCGGAACTATCGGTGGTTGCCACTGATGAGTCAGTTCGGAATTGTTATTGCTTAAACTGCCAGCCCAGCAGCCTGTTCAGGATGTACATCCTGAACAGGCTGCTGTCTCGTCAATCCTCTTCCGCGTGCTGGAAGACTCCTGAGAGCTTTTTCTGCACATCTCCCGGTGCAGGGTCATAGGCCGAAAACTCCAGGGTGTAGCTGCCCTCACCGCCGGTCATTGACTTGAGTCTCGACTGGTAGTCATCCATCTCTGCAAGCGGCACTTGTCCGATGATGCTGATCATGCCACCAGGCATTGAATCTGTACTGCTGACCCGGCCTCGTCTCGAAGACAGATCACCCGTGATATCTCCCATATTATCGGCAGGCACTGTAACCTCTAGATCCACAATCGGCTCAAGAACAACCGGACTGGCCTTCGACACCGCTTCGAGAAACGCTTTACGTCCGGCGGCCACGAACGCTACCTCTTTCGAGTCCACCGCATGATACTTGCCATCATAAAC
>LUSG01000062.1:3946-22766 GCA_001629395.1 Gammaproteobacteria bacterium REDSEA-S15_B12
TCCCCGAACTGGCCGGCGCCACCGGTCTGCTTTTTGTGTTTAGCGTGCCCTTCAGCAGACCTGCCGATAGTCTCTCGGTACGGAATCGTAGGTACCGCAGTTTCGACCTCTACGTCATATTGGTCGCTCATTCGCTCTACCGCCATCCTCAGGTGCAGGTCTCCCATACCACGGAGTACTGTCTCATTCGCAGCAGGATTACGCTCGATCCGTAAACAAGGGTCCGATTCGGTAAGTTTTGTCAGTACTTCAGCAATTTTCTGTTCATCGCCACGGCTCTTGGGCGCTATCGAAACACCCACCATGGGCGTTGGCAATGCAGCTGCCTCTAGCTGGATGTCATTGTCGTCATGAGCATCTCGCACCACAGCATCGTAAGCAAACCCTTCAGCTTTTGAAATCAGCATGATGTCGCCCGGTATCGCAGCGGCGGAGTCGGTAAGCTTCTTACCCAGACAACTGGACAGGTTACCCACTTTCAAACCTTTGCGGCTGTCCTTCAAAAACACTTGTGCGTCTTTTTTTATTGTGCCTTGATAGAGACGAAATACTACTTGCCGTCCTACAAATGGATCGAAAGAAATCTTGAATACATGACCGAGTACAGGTTTCGAAGCATCTGCTACCACGTCATAACTCTCGCCCTCATCTCCGCTTCCATTGACGAATCGAGGTGCATTACCTTCCAAAGGGCTTGGCAGCATTTTGCAGATAAACCCGTTGAGCGCCCGGACTCCGCTGCCTGTTTTACTGGAGACAAAACAGACCGGCACTACATGCCGTTCACGCATCGCCTGCTCAAACGGATCATGCAACTGCTCCGGGGCAACTTCCCCCTGGTCGAGATACGCTGTCATCAAATCGTCATCCAGCTCTACGGTCTGATCTACGATTGCAGTATGAGCATCCTCAACCGAGGATATGTCAGACTCTCCCTCAGTTCCAAAAAAACAATCGACCACGTCACTGCCGTTTGAAGTCGGTAAATTAACTGCCAGGCATTCACTACCGAACGTGTCCTGGATCTGTGCATAAACTGCCTCCAGATCGACATCTTCGGCGTCAATTCGATTCACAACAATCATCGCGCATAAGTTGCGTTGCTTGACTGCCTCCATCATGCGTCTCGTTGAGCTTTCCACACCATTCTGGGCATTCACAACAATCGCAATGGTTTCCACGGCACCAAGAACACTTAATGTTGGCCCGACAAAATCCGGGTATCCGGGTGTGTCGATCAAGTTGATATGCGTGTCGCGATAATCATAGGATGCCAGTGCAGCTGTCAGCGAGTGGTGGTGTTTTTGTTCAAGTTCATCGAAGTCAGTTACCGTTGAACCTTTTTCAACCACTCCAGCCTCATTGATGACGCCAGCATCTAGAAGCAGGCTTTCTGCCAATGTAGTTTTCCCACTCCCGGCGTGGCCGACGAGCGCAAGGTTCCGGATGCCTTCTGTTGTGTAGGCCATTTAACGTTCTCCTTTCTGCCTCTTTTGGTTTCTTGTTGCACCAGAAAAAGCCTGTACCAGCGACCGATTCGGCCGGTTCTAACCTGGCCATGCCGCTGCTTTTCCAGTGTCTGGGTACAGTCAGTAGCACGAAATGCGAGATGAATCAACATCACTTTGTATTTTGCGGCCCGCCAGCAGGGCGCTTTACCCAGATGTTTGATCGGGCCTGGGCTGAAATTCAGGGAGTAGTGGCCTGCGATGCCCCGTCGAAGGGAAGATCACAAGTGATTCGCTATGACGAGTAAAATATTGAGCTCATGGGATAGACAGCGGCCACACATCGCTAAATTGATCGAAACAAATCAACATGAACGATACTTCAAAATCGGTAACGCCAACCAATTTCATCCGACAGATCATTGAGTCTGAAATTGCCGACGGGCGTCATACAGACGGAATCGTCACCCGGTTCCCACCTGAACCCAATGGTTATTTACACATCGGCCATGCAAAGTCCATGTGTCTCAATTTTGGTTTGGCTGAAGACTTTGCCGGTCGCTGCTTTCTACGTTTTGACGATACCAACCCCGATAAGGAAAGCCCAGAGTATGTCGAATCAATTAAAACTGATGTGCGCTGGTTAGGATTCAACTGGGAAGATCGTCTAACCCATGCGTCGGATTACTTTCCACAACTCTATGACTGGGCAGTCGAACTCATTGAAAATGGCAAAGCATTCATCTGCAGTCTTAGTGCAGAAGAGATTCGCGCATCCCGGGGCACTCTGACCGAACCAGGCTCAGATAGCCCTTACCGTATCCGGTCCGTGGCCGAGAACCTGGAACTTTTCGAAAAAATGCGTGCCGGTGAATTCCCGGACGGCTCACATGTTCTTCGGGCAAAAATAGATATGGCTGCGCCCAACATCCATATGCGAGATCCTGCAATCTACCGTATCCGGCACAGTTCCCATCACAATACGGGAAACAGCTGGTGTATCTATCCGATGTATGGCTTCACTCACCCGCTTTCAGATGCAATCGAAGGTGTTACCCACTCATTATGTACTCTTGAATTCGAAGACCAGAGGCCGTTTTATGACTGGGTGCTCGACAACGTAACAATTTCTAAACGGCCCCGTCAGATCGAGTTCTCCAGGATGTCACTGGACTACTCGATTATGAGCAAGCGTCTCCTGACGATGCTAGTGGATGAGAACTGCGTCAGTGGTTGGGACGACCCGAGAATGCCTACTCTTTCAGGCCTGCGGCGCCGGGGCTATACAGCCCGTGCTATTCGAAACTTTTGTATCCGTATCGGTGTAACCAAAAACGAACAGCAAATTGAAGCCAGCGTTCTGGAAAATTGCGTCCGCGAAGACCTTGACAAGAATGCGCCTCGTGTCTTTGCGGTTATGAACCCGCTCAAATTAGTGATCGAAAACTATCCGCAGGACCGAGTCGAACAGTTCGATGCCTTCAATCACCCAAATAACCCAGAAATGGGCAGTCGACAGATCCCTTTCTGCCGCGAACTCTACATTGATCGACAGGACTTCATGGAAGAGGCGCCGAAAAAATTCTTTCGCCTTGCACCGGGCAGGGAAGTACGCCTGCGTTATGCCTACTTCATAACCTGTACGTCTGTAATACGTAACTCTGAGGGGCAGATTTCAGAACTACGTTGTAGCTACGACCCCGAAAGTCGAGGTGGTCACGCTCCTGATGGCAGAAAGGTTAAGGGCACACTGCATTGGGTATCGGCCCAACATGCCTTGGATGCCGAAGTCCGCCAGTATGACCGGCTCTTCCGGGACACTAACCCGCTTTCGGATGGCAGCAAAAACTTTCTCGAATTGATCAATCCGGATTCAAAGACAGTGATCACAAACAGCAAAGTCGAGCCCGGGCTGATTAACGCCACAACTGGAAACTCATTCCAGTTCGAAAGAGTCGGATACTTTTGCGTGGATCCGGAGTCAACACCCTCTCATCTTGTCTTCAACCGTACTGTCGAGCTACGAGACTCATGGAGCAAGAAGAATCGTCCATGAAAAAACGTAAGGGGGAACCGTGGCTGGCGGCCGATGTGTATGGCCAGTCATTACAAGGACTGACCATCAATCTGATATCAGAAAATCTCGAACGTGCCCTTATTTTTCAGCGGATCGTTCTGGGTGCAGACATTGTTTATCACGACGCTGATTTCGCAGCTGTGCGTGGATATGGTGCCCAGTGGATGATCCATGCAGATCACACCTACGACAATCACCCGTTAAATACCACACTTACGCAACTGGCTCACCGGGGGGGAACTGTTGAATTGCGGCTGCATGGTTGCGATCCTGATATGGCTCAGGCCCATGCGATTGCACAAGAATTTACCGTGCTGCAAAGCGCCTCTGACAAGCCTCATGGTTTAAGGGAAGCCTACCTGCTGGATTCCGATGGATACCTGTGGGTTCCGGATGTGCCCGTTAACCACCAAGCTTAACTAGACCACTGAAAAACCACACCCTGTGGCTAGGTAGCAACAGTTTCATTCCCACCAAGACGGCGGCGCTGTTGGCGCCACTTGTGAATATTTGCTTTAAACATCAGAGCACATGGGGTCACGATAAGAGTAAGAACAGTCGCAAATCCCAGACCAAACACAATTGAAGTGGAAAGTTGCCGCCACCACTGAGTCGATGGCGCGCCATAGGTCACTTCGCGCGCTAGAAAATCTATATTGATCCCCAACACCATGGGTAAAAGCCCGAGTATCGTCGTAACACTGGTCAATAGAACCGGGCGAAGTCGCTGTACCCCAGTACGCATAATAGCTTCAAAAGGGTCGGCAATTGTAGCTTTTAGCCTGTCATAAGTATCAATCAGAACGATGTTGTTGTTAACCACAATTCCCGCAAGAGCGATCACACCAATCCCGTTCATAACAATTCCAAAGGGTGAACCGGTGATCAGTAATCCCAGAAATACACCTATGGTGGACATAACGACCGCAAAAAGAATCAGAAAAGCACTGTAGAAACTGTTGAACTGTGTAATTAGAATGGCCGCCATCACAAACAATGCAACTATAAACGCCTTGCCCAAGAAGGATCGTGCCTTCGCCTGTTCTTCGTCTTCACCTTTGAAGACTACATCTATACGCTGATCAAGGTCTGCTGCCTTAATCCACGCTTCGAGTTCACGCAGCTTGCCATCCACCAAAACACCATCATCGACATCGGCTTGAACCGTGACTACACGCTGTCCATCAACCCGTTTTATGGTGCCGGTTTTCTCTTTTGCTTGTCGATCCACAAAGTTGGATATGGGTACAGCACCCAGTGGCGTATTCAGTCGTACATGATTGAGTTCTTCGATCGTCCTGTGCTCGCGGGGAAAACGGACCCGAATTTCTATCTCATCATCGCTGTCGTCCGGTCGATAAGTTCCGATTTTATAACCAACCGTCGTCATCTGAATCATATTGCCCACAGAACCAACATCTGCTCCGTATTTCGCTGCTTGTGCCCGATCAACCACGATCTCCCAATCGATTCCAGGTAATGGGCGTGAATCTTCTATACTGTTGAGTCCCGTCATGCTGTTGAACTTGTTGCGAACACGCGCGGCAGCCGGTATCAACAATTCTGGATAGCGTGAGGCGAGTTGTATTTGGATGGGCTTGCCAACCGGGGGACCACCTTCCTCTTTTCTAAGGTCAACCACAATACCGGCGAGTTCGTCTATTTGGCTTCGGACCGTCTCGAAGATATGAGTGACTTTCTCCCGGGTTCTCCAGTCGGCAAACTCCATCGATATACTGCCGATAATGTCTTCGGCTTGTTCAGAGTTGGCATCCGGGCCAACGCGTGTATAGAACGTCTTTACACCGTCGATATCGATAACACGCGTCTCGACTTCACGCATCAACTTATCTTGCTCGCTTAGTGAGAGGTTGCCTCGGGCACGAACCTGAATCTTTGCGTTATCCGGTTCGACGTCTGGAAAAAACTCAACACCTGAACCGAAAGTGGCGTAGCCCAGTTGCGCACAAAACAGCACAGCGATCGATCCAACCAGTATCTTGACTGGGTGAGACAATGCTGCTCGAAGCACCCGAGCGTATATGCCTGTAAATCCAGGCACGGTCTTCAGTTCACCGCGCTCACCAGCCTCTACTATACGCTGACTCGTAATACTGGTATTTCCGGCCCGACCAAAATGACTGCCCAAAGTAGGTACAAACACCAACGCCATCAGCAACGATGCCGACAGCGTAATCAACACGGTCATTGGCAGATATTTCATAAATTCACCTACCACGCCCGGCCAAAAAGTTAAGGGTAGAAATACTGCCAGTGTCGTTGCCGTCGATGCAATAATCGGCCAAGCCATTCTCCGGGAGGCAGCGGTGTAGGCACTCCTGGCGGTTGCACCTTCAATCATCTGTCGGTCTGCATACTCGGTTACAACAATAGCACCATCAACCAGCATACCTACCGCAAGAATTAGGCTAAACAACACCACCATGTTCAACGAAATATCCAGGACGAACAAAACCAGCAGAGCAGTGAGGAATGAGCCTGGTATGGCAATCCCTACCAGCCCGGCCGAACGAATACCCAAGGCTGCTATCACCACAACCATCACCAGAATTACCGCACTGACAACGCTGTTCTGCAGATCATTCAGCAAGGTACGAATATGATCGGACCGGTCCTGTGAGTAGGTCACACTCACAGCAGCACGGAGACCCTCTGGCCACCGTAACCGCTCCGCTTCGACCAGTTTGCGGACCCGTTCGATGGTAGCAATGACATTTTCGCCCGAGCGTTTAGACACTTCGAGTGCAACCGATGAGCGGCCGTTAACCCTTGCATAACTCATTGGATCCTTAAACGTTCGTCGCACCTCGGCAATATTGCCGACTCGAACCACCGAATCGCCATCAACCTTTACAGGCAGTTCGATGATGTCTCTAACGCTCTCAAACAAACCAGGCACTTTCACCGAAAAACGGCCCTGGCCCGTGTCCTGAAGGCCTGCTGCCACCAGCAGATTTGAACCACGGATGGTGCTAGCAGTTATTGCTGGATCCAGCCCATAACTCTCCAATTCGACTGGATCGATGAGCACCTCGACCATTTCCTTTCTTTCACCAGCAATTTTCGCCTCTAGTACTGCAGACAGACCCTCCAGGTCATCCTTTAGTTTGCGCGCCAAACGATAAAGTGTCCGATCTGGTACTTCTCCTGACAGTATGACAACAAGGACAGGAAACAAGCTGAAATTAACTTCATGGACCTCAGGGTCTTCGGAAGCAGTCGGAAGACTGCTCTTTGCAACATCAACCTGTTCACGTACATCCTGCAGAGCAGTATCAGCATCAAATCCGGCTTCAAATTCAAGTAAAACGTTCGCCCCACCTTCATAGCCAGTTGAGCGCATCTCCTTAATACCCTCTATCCCACGCATCTCCTGTTCAAGCGGACGGATAATTAGGCGCTCTGCATCTTCTGGCGAAATTCCATCGTGACTGACAGTCACATATATGATGGGTATGCTTATATCAGGTTGAGATTCTTTCGGAATATCGCGATAGGCGAACGATCCTGCGATCAGGATAAAGACCAGAATTGCCAACACAGTGCGGGAACGACCGACAGCATGATCAATCAAGGAAGTCATCTATTCAGTCTCTGACCTTTTACTCGCGAACAGCGGTGACTTTCTGACCTTGTTTTACGAACTCATGCCCAACGCTGATTAGTTCTAACTGTTCTGGGAGTCCGCCGAGCCAGGTTCCTTCAGGTGTATCAGCCACCAGAGTCACAGAAAGAAATTCGACGACATTTTCCGCGTTAATCACCTTGATACCCATGACCCCCTCGTCACTGAGAGTCAGCACGGCAGGAGACAAACGGTGTGCGACCGTCTCACCAACCGACAGCGAGATTTTTGCGGTAATACCTTCAGCCACAGCGTAGCTAGGGTTGGGAACTTCCAGTTCCACGCGGAAAGTTCGGGTAGACGCACTGCTGGAACGTGCGACATAAGTGATTTGTCCCTCAAGTTCACGCTTATCCACTAGCACCGCTCGCCCTGAAAGTCCTGGTTTTATCTTCGACACATTGTGTTCAGAAACATCCCCGGCGACGACTATGGTTGAAAGATCGAGTATCGTTACAATGGGTTCCCCCACTTTCATGTAGTCGCCAAGTTCAACAAACCTTTGATCGACGAACCCGTCAAACGGTGCACGGATCTCGGTTCTATCCATATCCACTCTAATCCTTTCTAGACCGGCCTTGGCCGCGTTCAGCAGTGCGCTAGCCTCAGACAGAGCAATCTGTGATCGAAGATTTTTCCTTGACAAAGAGGTAGCCGCTTCGAACTCGGTCTGTCGCTGATCCAGCAGGGCCTTGGCTTGACGTAACCGCGCTGGTCGGTCGTCTACCGCGAGCTTTACGAGCACCTCTCCCTGCCTCACAAACTGGCCTCTAGTAACAAGGACCTTTTTAACCACACCGACGGTCTGCGCCCGCAGTCTGACTTTACGCTTTGCCTCGGTAGTTCCCAGGAGAATAATCTCCTGTGGTACACGTTCTGACTCAACACTGCGTACACGTACCCGAGGGAGTGCCGCTTCAACTTGTTCTGCCGATGCAGAAGCACCGGCACCTGTGCCCTGATCACCAGAATATGGATCGGAACTCCGCCAGACACCCGAGAACAACCACCCGGTGACAACCACAACAATCAGCAGCGCCAGTATTATTGATTTTTTCATATCATCAACATGCGGATTACCGCGTATCAGTGGATCCTTAAACTGCTGTTAAGAAACTTGTTATAGTCTTTCTAGTCACTGATCACTGTAGCGGTCACTGCTTACTTAATCACGCTTCAGTGAACCGCTGAGAAATCTGGGTATCTGGAATGGCACTTTAATCTGTACCCGCTTTTCACGACTTCGTAATCCAGTGCGTAAATTCACATCTCGCTGTGAACACCCGAACGAAGAGGCTAAACACTTGAGCAGTTCACTATTGGCCGTTCCTTCAACCGGCGGTGCGCTTACTCTGACGACGAGGCGCCCACTGCGAATCTGGCCAAGTTCTGACTGTTTTGCCCGCGTTACCACCTTAATTGTGAGCTCAAGATCAGACCCCTGCCACCGGAACCACTTATTATCGCACATTGACTTAGTGAATCAGTCAGCAGTGCACAGTACTCGACGGCCGCACTATTGTATTACTGATCGACTCACAAGCGCCCGATAAAGCGGTTGATGGTATTCAGTACGAACTCAGGCCGCTCGCGATATGGTGAGTGCCCTACATTCTCCAGGAAGTGACGTTCGACCTCCACAGGTACCCGGGATTCAATTGAGTCAAGCTGGGCTATGGAGCCGTATTCGTCATCGGCTCCCTGAATCACCAATACGGGCAGGTCGATCTTTTGCAGGGAGTCCTCGATATTCCAATCCCGAATGTCGGGCCGTCGCCAGAAATTATTCCAACCCCAGAAAGCACCATCGACTTGGCTACCGTGATAGCGTAACAGCTTGTCCCGCAGGTCCTCAGTCTGATACATCAAACGTGCGTGATCAATCCCAGTAAGACTGACCTGTTCAAGGAAAACGTGCGGCGCCATGAGTACCAACCCTTGTAGATTCCCCTTTCCCTTACTGCCAGCATAAATAATCCCAATTGATGCGCCGTCGCTGTGGCCGATCAGAACGCACGGCCCGATATCAAGTTTCTCGAGCAGCGCCGGTAGAACAACCAACGCTTCGTGGTGCATCCAGTCAGGCGCCCTCGGCATTGAAGTGGGTCCGGAACCCCCGTAGCCGGCCCGCGAGTAGGCCAGTACAGCGAGGCCCGTCGACGCCGCTAGCAGCTGCGGAAAATCACCCCAGCTCTGAACACAACCCAGCCCTTCATGCAGGAGGACCACCGTTCTCTGGAATGGTTCGACGATTTCACGGCAACAGAGATATTCAAGCTGACAACCATCGATTTCAATGTGTTCCAGCTGGGCTGCTGAATTCAAGTCATGCACCTCCAGGCCGCTATCAGATTCACAACATAGATCAGCAACTGTTCAGGGTTGATCCGACTCCTGATTTCGAAGCTTGTACCGCTGTATCTTTCCGGTCGCTGTCTTGGGCAATACATCTATGAATTCAATTCTGCGGGGATACTTAAATGGTGCCAGGCGACCTTTTACAAAACCCTTAAGCTCCTCAACCAATTCGCTTGTTTTTTCAACACCCGCTTTGAGCACAACATAGGCCTTGGGTTTGACAAGACCGAGGTCGTCCTTGTAACCGATAACAGCGACTTCCAGAACCCGCTCATCCGCAATCATCGCGCTTTCCACCTCGAACGGGGAGACCCAGATTCCACCGACCTTGAGCATATCGTCGGTTCTACCACAGTAAACATAGTAACCTTGATCATCCTGGTAGTATTTATCTCCCGACCGCGCCCACTCACCCTGGAAAGTCTGGGCTGATTTTTCAGGCTGACCCCAGTAGCACACAGCGCTGGAAGGACCCGACACCAGCAACTCACCCATGTCTCCAGTTTCTACATCCACATCGTTTTCATCAACAATCCGCAACTTATACCCGCTAACTGCTCGGCCGGTTGTACCGTAGCAGACGTCGCCGGGCCTATTGCTTAGAAAGATATGCAGTAGCTCGGTACTGCCCAGACCATCAAGAATAGGCACACCAAATCTTCTCTCCCATTCTCTTCCGATCTCCTCAGGCAGAGCTTCACCGGCTGACACGCACAATCGAAGTCGGTCCGACACCTTGCTGCGATCGTTGGCACCGTCACTGAGTATCGCGCCGTAAAGTGTCGGCACACCAAAAAATATAGAGACCTTATGGTCTTTCATCACAGACAACACAATTTCTGGCGTCGGACGATCAGCCAATAAGACGGTACGGCACCCCACATGTAAGGGGAAGGACATACTGTTACCTAATCCATACGCAAAAAACAGCTTTGCTGCTGAGAAAACAACATCCGACTCATCCAGTTTCAGGATGCCGTCACCATATAGCCGGGCTGTCTGGACCAGATCTGATTGACGATGAACTGCACCTTTAGGCGGTCCGGTCGATCCGGAAGTGTAAAGCCAGAATGCAGAATTCTCTCGCTTTATCGGTGCTGTGGGCAACTCTGATTCAGACGACTCCATCAGCACTGATAGACTGTGTCGACCATCGATGCTGGAACCATCGATGACCACCTCCCCCAGAGACGGCTGACCGTCTATATGGGGTGCAAATATTGGGTACAAACTTTCGGATACCACCAGCACATGGGCACACGAATCGTGCAGCATGTAGGCGTAGTCAGTACCCGTCAGCATCGTATTGACGGGAACCGGGACCGCACCGATCTTAATGGCACCCCAAAACACTACGGGAAACCACACGGAGTCCGTCATACACATCAGCAATCGCTGCTCCGCTTTCAGTCCCAAATTCGATAATACGTTGCCGGCTTGATCAACCATGGCCGCAAGTTGATGGTATGTCCAGTCACCTGTATGGTCTGTGTAAGCAACTCGCACACCGCATGTCTTGTTGGCATGCCGATCTATAAAGTGGTTGGTCGCGTTGTACATCCCAGGTATGTCAATTGTTGTCGCCACTGCTCCGCCGTACAGCTACTGTTCTGTCAAGTGCGAGAACTAGTATAGCGCTGCACGAATACAGGTTCGACTGGTCAGCCTGACTTTAGCGGAAGTTAAGCAAGCCTCTGGTGAAGATCAACTGAGATCGTATACTACCGGCAGTTCGACACCCAATACGATCCAGGCTACCCCGTGACAAATCCATCTGAACACTCTCAAGAGCGGCGAAACATCGCTGTGATTGGTGCAGGCATCGTTGGTGTCTCCTGTGCTCTCTACTTGCAACAAGCCGGGTTCAACGTGACGATGTTCGACCGCGACGAGCCTGGTTCAGGCGCGACTTACGGTAACGCGTGCACTTTTGCCTTGTACGGATCAATACCCGTAAACAGGCCCGACCTGATATGGCGCTTTCCATCACTGATGTTTGGCCAGGAGCGTCCTTTATCGATTGCCTGGCGCTATATGCCAAAAATGATCCCCTGGCTGATGCAGTTTCTTAAGCACTGTAGACAAGAGCATGTAGACCGCACCATCAACGGACTTGGTAGCCTGCTCCGCGATGCTGAAGATGCTTCTATGATTCTGTTTCGTGCAAGCGGTGGTAATGATCTGATCTCAAGGGATGGGACGATCTATATCTACCCAACCTCAGAGTCGTTCGACGCCGATGCAATAAATCGCCAACGCCGGCTTGCTCAAGGCGCCCAGATCGAGGAGCTCACTGCAACCGATCTTCAAGACCTCGAACCCAACTTGGCACCAATTTTTCCGCATGCTGTGTTGTATCCGAACGGCTTTACGATACTTGACCCCAAACAGATAACCAGCCGCATGGTAGACCACCTGTGTCACACCGGCGGCCGATTTATTAAGGGTGAAGTCTCTGCTGTGGAGGCTCAGTCGGCAGATGGTGTTGCATTCAAGGTCAATGGCAGCCGTCATCACTACGACCAGGCGGTGCTTGCTGGTGGTGCCTGGTCAATGCAGATTGCAAAGGGCGGTTGTGAAGAACTGCCGCTCGATACTGAGCGTGGCTATCATGTACAATTTTCCGAGTCAGCTGAACTCCTCAACCGACCAGTTGGATTTGCAGATGCTGGGTTTTACATGACCCCGATGTATCAGGGGCTGAGGGCCGCTGGAACCGTCGAACTCGGGGGATTAAATGCTGCTCCCAATCCTGAGCGCCTGTCTTATATCGAGCGCCGTGTACGGCAGGCACTGCCAGGTGCCGGACCCGTGTCTGATACCTGGCTCGGCTTTCGGCCAACATTGCCGGACAGCCTGCCAGTGATCGGCCGTTCCAGACACAATCCCAATCTAATCTTTGCCTTTGGACACCATCATCTGGGGCTGACACTGGGCGGAATTACCGGTAAGCTGGTCAGTGAAATTGCAGCAGGTGCAATACCCTCACTCGATGTCACGCCATTTAGACCGGACCGTTTCAGTTGACGATGGAGATCGATTTCCAGACCGAACCCCGGCGGTATAAGCACTGGCATCTTCGCCTGGACGGCCGCGTTGCGCACCTGATTTTGGATGTCGACCAAGACGGTGGCCTGTTCAACGGTTACCAACTCAAACTCAATTCCTACGATCTTGGTGTCGATATTGAACTCAATGACGCTATTCAACGCCTGCGCTTCGAACATCCAGAGGTCAGTATTGTGCTACTTGAATCTGCCAATCCCACGGTATTTAGCTCAGGTGCCAATATCAGAATGCTCGCCGGCGCCAGTCACGCACACAAGGTCAATTTCTGTAAGTTCACGAACGAAACTCGTAATGCCATCGAGGATGCGTCTGCTTGCTCACAGAAAACCTTCATAAGCGTCATACAGGGCACCTGTGCCGGCGGTGGTTATGAGCTGGTGCTCGCTACGGACCACATTCTGATGGCTGATGATGGTTCATCGAGCATCTCTCTGCCAGAAGTACCGCTCCTTGCAGTCCTTCCCGGCACCGGAGGGCTGACGCGTATCACAGACAAACGCAAAGTCCGGCGAGACATCGCTGATGTATTTTCAACACTGGAAGAAGGTGTCCGCGGCCCTAAAGCACTGACTTGGGGGCTGATCGACCAGACCGTGCCACCCTCAGAACTTACAGACGTGATTGAACACCTCGTTTGTCAACTGGAAGAACCACCTGATACAGCAGGCAACCGCAAAGGCATAATCCTCAAGCCCCTGGAACGCAATTCTTCTGACCGTACGGTGAGCTACTCTACTGTTCGTGTGGACAAAAACCGTACGGGTCGCACTGCAACCCTCACCATTTCGGGTCCACAATCCGCAGCCCCCGAAAATATTGATGTACTGTCGGCGAGCGGTGCAGCAGCGTGGGTACTGCGCTGTGCCCGCGAATTGGATGATGCGCTGCTTCATCTGCGGTTCAACGAACCCGAGCTAGGTGTGCTTATTTTTCGGACTGAAGGTGATTCTGCTACTGCACTGCAGCACGATACGTTCTTGAATCAGCACGCTGAGCATTGGCTTGTTCGTGAGATCATGCTGTACTGGAAACGTGTATTGAAACGTATTGATCTGACCTCAAGATCTCTCGTTGCAGTAATCGATCCTGGCAGCTGTTTTGCTGGATTGCTGGCGGAAGTAATGTTCGCGTGCGACCGAACGTACATGCTGATGGGCCAACTCGATGGGGACCCCCGTCCATCACCGGTGGCCACGCTGACGACCTCTAACTTTGGACCCTATCCGATGAGCAACGACCTTACCCGCCTACAAACGCGATTCATCGGACAACCCAGTGCTGTGACGGAACTCTTCGATTTTATCGGTAACCCACTGCCTGCTCAGACCTGTCTGGACTTGGGCCTGGTTACATTTGCATTTGACGAATTGGACTGGGAAGATGAAATTCGGATATTTCTGGAAGAACGTAGCGCATTTTCGCCTGACGCCCTGATTGGACTGGAGGCAAATCTGCGCTTTCCAGGACCAGAAACCATGGAAACTAAGATTTTTGGACGCCTAAGTGCATGGCAGAACTGGATCTTTCAACGCGGTAATGCTGCGGGTGAACGAGGCGCATTACGCCGATACGGTTCCGGTCAAAAAGGAACTTTCGATCCCGAACGTACGTAATCACTAGATACCAATTACTGGCTAGGCTCACTTTCTTGACTACGGTCAGCGATCACAAGTCGGTTTAATCCTAGAATTGTTATCCCAACCCGTTGCGCTCGACAAAATCAATCGTGACAACCGAAAACACCAAAGTCAGCTACGACACACTCATTCCAAACAACGTGGGCCTGGTGTCTGACCGCCGCGTTCTTAAAGGACTCGAACAGTGGCACCCAGAATTTCTAAACTGGTGGCATAACATGGGGCCAGATGGTTTTCAGAATGTGCCGGTCTATCTGCGTACGGCTGTGAGTGTCGATCGTGATGGCTGGGCCCAGTTTGGCTACGTCAAGATGCCGGATTACCGATGGGGCATTCTGCTGGCTCCGCGAATAGAAGATCGTACTATCGGATTCGGTCGCTATCTGGGTGAACCAGTCTGGCAGGACGTACCTGGAGAGCATCGGGCAACGCTGAGACGATTGATTGTCATTCAGGGAGATACAGAACCAGCATCAGTTGAACAGCAACGTCACCTCGGCGAAACTGCACCTTCACTTTACGACTTGCGCAATCTATTCCAGGTGAACGTTGAAGAAGCGCGACACCTTTGGGCAATGGTTTACCTGCTACACAAATATTTTGGGCGCGACGGTCGGGAGGAAGCGCAAGAGCTGCTGCGGCGGCGTTCGGGCGACAGTAATTCACCACGATTATTAGGGGCGTTTAATGAGGCAACGCCCGACTGGCTGTCGTTCTTCATGTTCACTTTCTTCACAGACCGTGATGGCAAGATGCAGCTGGAGAGTCTCGCCCAGTCCGGATTTGACCCACTGGCGAGGACAACTCGATTTATGCTCACCGAAGAAGCCCACCATATGTTTGTTGGCCAGAGCGGCATTTCTCGAATCGTGGAACGCACATGTTCAGCCATGTTGGAAAACGGCCTTCATGACCCTTATGACATTGAACGGATCCGAACACTGGGTGTGATCGATCTGCCCACCATACAGCGCAAGCTCAATTTTCATTTTTCGGTATCGCTCGATCTGTTCGGATCGGAGATATCGACCAACGCCGCTGGATTTTTTGATTCAGGTATCAAGGGTCGTTACCACGAGACTGGGATTAAGGACGACCACCAGCTCATCACTGCAACCTATCCGGTTCTTAAACTTGAGCAGGGTCGCATAAAATCGGTCGCTACAGCGGCGATGCCGGCGCTGAATGCCCGCCTGCGTGATGATTATGAACGCGAGTGCGCGCGGGGTGTAGATCGGTGGAATACAATTATCAGAAAAGCTGGTATCCCTTTCACCCTGTCTCTGCCGCATATCGCATTCTCCCGTACAGTTGGCGAGTTTGCCGGTATTCATGCCGATCCTCAGGGGCATATCCTGGCAGACGATGAATGGGACCAACTGAAACACCGTTTCCTACCGACCACGGATGACGAGGCCTACCTCAATTCACTGATGACCCAGGTTCTCGCACCTGGAGAGTTCGCGCCTTGGATCGCCCCACCCGGCAGACCGATCGATAACAAATCAACCGACTTCAGATACGTCAGACTCACCAGTTGAAGTAACCGCTGTTTCCTCCAGCTTGCGGTGATAAACTCTTTCGCTGCAAACAGTGATTATATTTTCATGGAATTTCTCTCGAACTACGGCTTGTTCCTGGCTAAAACAGTAACCCTACTGGCCGCATTGCTGGCTGTTGTCGGGTTTATTGCGACCCTGACGATGCGCCGGCGAAGTGCTGCCCCGGAACATATAGAAGTCAAACCGATTAACGACCGTTACCGCGACATCAGCGACGTATTGCAACACTCCATGCTGCACAAAAATGAGGCAAAGAAGAAACGAAAGGCCGACAAAAAAGCAAGAAAAGCAGAGGCAAAGAAAACAACAAAACAGCCCGGTGAAACCAGAAAACGACTGTTCATTCTCGATTTCCAAGGCGACCTCCGTGGCTCTGAAGTCGCGACACTTCGAGAGGAAGTCACAGCCGTGTTACTGGTTGCTCGAGACCAAGATGAGGTATTGCTACGACTCGAAAGCACAGGTGGGATGGTCCATGCATACGGTTTGGCTGCTTCTCAACTGTCAAGAATTCGCGAAAAGAAAATCAAACTCACTATCGCGGTGGACAAAGTCGCAGCCAGCGGCGGTTACCTCATGGCCTGCGTGGGTGATCGAATACTCGCCGCACCCTTCGCCATCATCGGGTCTATTGGTGTGATCACACAGGTACCGAACTTTAGCCGACTTCTAAAAAAGCACGATATTGATTATGAACAAGTGACGGCTGGGGAATTCAAGCGGACGGTTACCATGTTTGGAGAAACCACCGACAAGGCGCGACAGAAACTCAAGGAGGAGGTGGAAGACACCCATATGCTGTTCAAGGACTTTGTCAAGGAACAGCGCCCTGTTGTCGATCTCGAAAAAGTGGCGACCGGTGAATACTGGCTGGGAACACGCGCGCATACGTTGAACCTTGTAGATGAACTACGTACCAGCGATGACCACCTGATGTCGCTGCGAAATGAAGTCGATTTGTACGAAGTGCACTACAAAATCAAGCAGAAGTTCAGTGACAGGGTATTTTCCCTTTTCAGCAGATTGCAGCGGAACAGCTTGGTCAATTACACCGAGCCCACTCAACCACCCAACCTGACCTGAACCGGAGCAAATCTATGATCTATTCCCTGGGCACCTTGTCACCAAGAATAGCGGAGAACGTCTATGTGGCGGACAGCGCAGACGTTATTGGCAACGTCGAAATCGGAAGTGGATCGAGTGTCTGGTTTAACACCGTGCTAAGAGCAGATAACGACCTGATCCGTATCGGCACCGGCACCAATATTCAAGATGGGTCAGTCATTCACGTGGATGAAGGCATACCCACACTTATTGGCGATGATGTCACGGTAGGCCACAATACAATGATCCACGGCTGTACCCTGGAAGATGGTTGCCTGGTAGGAATTGGTACGACAATATTGGACTATGCCGTCGTTGGGGCCCATTCGATTGTTGGCGCCAATTCCTTGATTACGGAGCGAAAGACCTACCCCTCGCGGTCTTTGATCCTCGGATCTCCGGCCAAAGTCGTGCGAGCACTAACCGATGAGGAAGTGGGTCTACTGGAGTGGACAGCAGCACACTACAGCAAGAACGCAGCTCATTTTCGCGACAATCTCAGGCCAGTTGCCTGAATTTCCTATCAAAGTACCTCACTCGCTGCGATAGTGGCACACGCTCAACTCGAGTATTCACCTGAGAGTTTGAGCCGCTGAATCTTTCCGGAGGGTCCTTTAGGTAACTCCTCAAGAACATATATATGCCTCGGCGATTTAAACTGCCCTAGCGCCTTTATACAGAAGTCGCGTAGTGCATTTTCATCGAGTTGCTGACCAGGATGAGGAACCACACAGGCAGCAATATCCTCACCATACTCAGGATCGGGCACAGCGATCGCCGCTGCCTCAAGGATTCCAGGAAAACGATAGAGCACATCATCGATCTCTCGCGGTGAGATATTCTCGCCACCTTTGATAATGATTTCCTTTATTCTGCCCGTTACATAGATGTATCCCGATCCATCTTTATAGCCTAGATCCCCGGTTCGATACCAACCGTCTGCCGAAAACGCCTCACGTGTCGCCTGCTCATCATTCAGGTAGGTACGCATCAGATTCGGTCCCCGCACTTCAATTTCACCCACGACCCCTTTATTACAATCTGCACCTTCACCATCTCTGATACGGATTTCATTGCCGCAAGGCAGGCCGGGTGACCCGATCTTTTGCTGTGTGGGATCCAACGGATTGGAAAGAATCTGGGCAGCCGTTTCCGTAATACCCATGGTTTCAACCATTGGGATTCCAAATCGCGCTATAAATGCCTTGTGTACGGCGGGTGCCAATGGTGCAGAAGCAGAACGACCGAACCGGACATTGCTCAGTTGAGATTCTGCGACGTGCTGTGTTGCTTCTTCCGTAGCCAGCAGATAGGAAATCATCGTCGGTACGATACTGAACCAGGTACAGTCTTCTTTCACAACCCAGGACCAGAATCTTTGCGTGCTGAACTTCCTCGGCATGACCACAGATGACCCACTCACCAGTGGCGCCATGACTGTCACGACCTGACCATTGATATGGCACAGGGGCAATACACACAATGCTCGATCACTGTTGCTGAGATGATGTGCAGAACAGGTGTTCGCGCCTCCAGCTAACAGGCTGGCATGGGTATGGATGACCCCTTTGGGCCGTCCTGTAGTACCGGAAGTGTATATCAGTAACGCATCATCAGCAGATCGAGGTGGGTCTGCATCTTGGTGGTTTTGAGTGTCTGGAAGTTGCAGGCCACTGTCACCTGCAACCCTATGGATCTTCACCTGCTGACGGGATGCAATGACTGCAGCACTCGCCAGATCAGCATGGCCATCGTCGGCAAATAGATGCCGGATACCAGAATGTCTGATCACGTAGCCCAGGGTATCAATGCCGGCTACGGCATTGAGCATTAACGAGACCCGTCTGCTGTACATGCACCCCAGAAAAAGCTCAAGTGCTGTTCGCCCATTCGCCATCAACATCCCAACAGCCTCACCG
>LUSG01000063.1 GCA_001629395.1 Gammaproteobacteria bacterium REDSEA-S15_B12
GGGGATAACAGCGCTCGATCCGATTCGTTATGGGCTTTTGTTTGAACGGTTTCTCAACCCGGAACGGGTTTCTTTGCCAGATTTTGACATTGATTTTTGCATGTCCGGGCGTGACAGAGTTATTGAGTATGTAAGTCAGCAATATGGCAGTGACCGCGTTGCACAGATCATCACCTATAACACCCTGGCCGCCAGGGCGGTCGTTCGAGACGTCGGCCGTGTGATGAGCCAGCCATATGGGTTTTGCGATACCCTGGCGAAGATGATTCCTTTTGAGGTCGGTATGACACTCGACAGGGCCCTGGCCCAGGATGAAGGTCTAAAGGAGAGATACACCGGGAATCCTGACGTCACCCAGTTGATTGACAACGCAAAGCTGCTCGAAGGGATCCCGCGCAATGCCGGAAAGCATGCGGGCGGCCTGGTTATTGCACCTGGCCCAATTACTCATTTCACGCCTTTGTATCAGGAACCGGGAATGAGTCAGCCTGTAACTCAATTCGATAAGGACGATCTGGAGGCAATAGGGCTCGTAAAATTTGACTTTCTGGGACTGAGAACCCTGACAGTCATTGACTGGGCAGTAAAAACTATTAATCGCAAGCGATCAGCAGCAGGTTTTGAGCTAATCGATATAGAGCAACTTGCTCTTGATGATTCAAAAGTATATTCGCTTATCTGTACAGGCTATACAACTGGACTGTTTCAACTTGAATCAAGAGGCATGCAGGAGCTGATCCAAAGATTAAGACCAGATCACTTTGACGAGCTAATTGCCTTGGTGGCCTTATTTAGACCGGGACCGCTTCAGTCCGGAATGGTCGACGACTTTATCAGTAGAAAACATGGTCATGAAGAAGTTCGTTATCCCCATCCGACTCTCGTCGAGATCCTAAAACCAACATACGGTGTGATTCTCTACCAAGAACAGGTAATGGAAATCGCTCGCGTTTTATCTGGTTACACACTTGGATCGGCCGACTTGCTTCGACGGGCGATGGGAAAGAAAAAGTCCGAAGAGATGCGTGAACAACGCCAGTCGTTCGTTGAGGGTGCTGCTGAGAGACAGGTTGATCGTGAGAACGCGGCCTACATTTTTGATTTAATCGAAAAATTTGCAGGTTACGGATTCAATAAGTCTCATTCAGCTGCTTACGCGCTTCTGAGCTATCAAACGGCATGGCTCAAAACACATTACCCATCGGAATTTATGGCGGCTTGTATGTCCGCAGATATGGAGCATACGGACAAGCTTGTAGTGCTTGTTAGTGAAGCCAAACGGATGAAGATACGGTTACGCGGCCCGGATATCAATCAGTCCGATCATGAATTCAAGGTCGAAGAGGATGGGTCTATTCGTTATGGACTTGGTGCTATAAAGGGTATTGGTGAACGAGCAATTGACTCTTTGTTGCATGAGCGGATCACCCATGGAGAATTCAATGATTTGCACTCGTTGTGCCGCAGAGTGGACCAACACCGCGTTAACAAAAAGGTGTTCGAAGGGTTGATTATGTCTGGCTCTTTAGATTGTCTGGGTTCGACCAGAGCGACACATTGGGCGAAGCTGCCCCAGACCATTGAACTTGTTGACCAAATGGCTGACGATCAAACTTCCGGACAAAATGATATGTTCGGCCTAGAGTCCAGTGCAGTGGATGGTGATCTCGCCGTATCAGTGCCAAATTGGTCATCAAGGAAAGCGCTCGAGAATGAAAGGCAAGCGCTGGGGCTGTATCTGAGCGGGCATCCCATCGACCATGTGCATGATCAACTCGATGCCCTGATCACTGGAAAGATCTCTGAGACTCATCCAACTCCCGAGAGAAGAATATTCTTAGCAGGGCTGGGTTCTGCTCTACGCATTTTCAGTAATAAAAGAGGTGAAACTGCGGCGTTCTTTACTTTGCATGATGGATCTGCCTACGCGGATATCGCCGTATCGAGTGATCTTTTCCAAAATGTCAGAAACATTATTGATACTTCAGAGATCCTGCTGGTTGAAGGCTTGTGCTCTGTCGATGATCGTAACGGGCAATTGCGGTTAAAAGCCGAACAGATTAGAACTCTACGGCAAATTCGAGAAGCGGGCCTTACCAGGTTGGCCGTACTGCTAGACATAAAGGGTAATATCGAGAATCAGATAGTTGAATTGCAGACCGTGCTAGATATTTTTCGGCCAGGTCCCACCAGCGTCTGCGTCGAGTACTGTAACGCCAAAGGGGATAAGGCTGTTATAAATTTGGGTTCCGACTGGACGGTTCAAGTGGATGAAGAGTTGATAGAACAACTGATCGCAATATTTGGGGCGGGATCGCTGCGTTATACGTACGATAAAAACAAACTCAGAGATCGGTTGGATTTGATGTCATCCCAGGCCGCTTGAAACAAGGTTATAGTGTGGAAATTCAGATAAAATAAACTGGTCTGGGGTGAGGCTTAGGTAACTGTGCTGTGGATAATTTTCTGGAGTTTGAAAAGCCAATCGAAGAACTTTCGGCAAAAATCGACGAGCTTGAAAGGGTCAGTCAAACCCAAAATCTAGACCTGGGTACTGAGATCAGCAAGCTTGAAATGCGAAGACAGAAAGTCACCCAAGATATTTTTTCCTCACTTGATTCTTGGCAAATAACTCAGCTTGCGCGTCATCCAATGCGCCCCTACACGCTTGACTACGTGGATCTAGCCTTTGATGGATTCCAAGAGCTTCACGGCGATCGCATGTTTGCAGACGATAGATCGATTGTTGCGGGTATTGGAAAGATTGACTGCTGGAACGTTGCACTAATCGGGCATCAAAAAGGTCGAGATACGCGAGAGAAACTGCAACGCAATTTCGGTATGCCTAAGCCGGAAGGCTACCGCAAGGCGCAGAGAGTGATGAAACTTGCGGAAAAATTTAATCTACCCATCGTAACCTTGATCGATACGCCAGGCGCTTATCCGGGAATTGACGCGGAAGAGAGAGGACAGAGCGAGGCAATAG
>LUSG01000064.1 GCA_001629395.1 Gammaproteobacteria bacterium REDSEA-S15_B12
TATTCTGACGAGCAAGCCATAGACCTCATCATGATGACCTATGCGGGCCTTCGCAACCGTCGTTTTGTCGAGCTTTGCCAACGACAAGGCATCAACGCGATCGGTCTCAGTGGTCTGGATGGCCGCCTCATTCAGGGTGAAAGGAATCGTGGTATTCGAGTTCGGGAGGGGGGGAAAACAATCCTCAAGCGGGATTTTTCTGGTAAACCCCGTTCCGCAAATACCGCTCTGCTGGAACTGTTGCTGAAACACGACTATCGCCCCGTGATCAGCATACCGATAATCGACGAACAAGGCCATGCCATTAACTCTGAAAACGATGACATCGTAAATATTTTGCAAAAAGGGATTAATGCGACCAGGATTCTGCAGTTGATTGAGGCCCCCGGCTTTCTCGATAATCGGAAAGATCCAACGAGTGTGGTACCCCAGATGACTCAAGCAGAGCTGGCGCAGCGCGAACAGCAGGTAGAAGGCCGCATGAAACGTAAAATGCTGGCTTTACGCACCCTCTTCACCACTGGTGCAGCAGAGGTTGTCATTGCAGACGGCCGAGTAGAACATCCCGTTCACGATGCACTGTCTGGCCGCGGAACGACTATTCGATGAACGGTAGAGATCACGAAGAACGCTACGCTTTGCCGGTCTATCCCCGGCGGGGTGTGACCATCGTTCGGGGGGAAGGTGCATTATTATGGGATGATCAGGGAACTGAGTATCTGGACTGCGCCGCTGGTGTGGGCGTAGCCAACATTGGTCACGCCAATCCAGCGGTAGCGACTGCTCTTGCGCACCAGGCAAAAAGTCTGATTACCTGCCCGGGTATATTTTTTAATGACACGCGCGGGCGGCTGATGAAAAAACTGGTCGAGGTCACGCCGCCCGGTCTGGAGAGCGTGTTTCTGTGCAACTCTGGCACTGAAAGCACTGAAGCGGCGATCAAGTTTGCACGGAAAACGACCGGGCGCAATGGGCTGGTAACCGCGATGCGCGGTTTTCACGGTCGTACGTTGGGTGCACTCAGTGCAACTTTTAAATACCGTGACGCGTTTGAACCACTGCTGCCGAACTGCAGCTTTGTTCCCCTGAACAATATCGATAAGTTGGATGCAGCCATCGATGACAATACCGCGGCTGTAATTTTGGAACCTGTTCAGGGTGAAGGCGGTGTCCGCCCAGCCAACGCAGATTACCTGGCAGGTGCTCGTCAGTTATGCGATGCCCGTGGAGCGCTTCTTATCATTGACGAAGTGCAGACCGGCTTCTGTCGTACTGGTGCTTTTTTTGCCTGCCAGCATCACGACCTTTCGCCGGACATGCTGTGCCTAGCCAAAGGGATTGCTGGTGGCGTCCCCATGGGTGCCGTCGTATGCTCTACGCGTATCGATCCCGGCATAGGCACTCATGGGTCAACTTTCGGCGGTAACCCCTTGGCCTGCGCTGCAGCACTCGCGGCCATTGAATTCATGCAGACCCAGCAACTGGCAGAACAAGCGAGGGTACGGGGTGATTATTTTGCCAATCAGTTTAACGCTCACCTGCCAGAGCGGGTCAGAGATGTACGCCAGATCGGCCTGATGATCGGTATTGAGCTCAAGGAAAAGGCCACCCCCTATCTGCAGGCCTTGCTGAACCAGGGCATACTGGCGCTGCCAGCCGGACCAACTGTGATCCGGCTGCTACCGCCGCTGGTCATCACTGAAGCGCAGCTCGACACAGTGATCGATAAGCTGCGCTTGGTGCTCGCCTAGATCGTTTCGTTTATCCGCCGGCTTTTAGATCCGATAATGTTCGAGTGGGTGTAATTGCTTCAGGATCGACAATCAGTTCTATCAGCGCGGGACCTGACATGTCGAGCGCACGCCGCAGGGCCGGTAGAAATGCTGCGGTTTCCTCAACCCGTTCTGCATGAGCACCGTAGGCCTGGGCCAGCGCACAAAAATCAGGGTTAACAAGGTCCGTACCGATGACTCGGCCGGGGAACCGTCGTTCCTGATGCATTCGAATCGTACCGAACATCCCGTTGTTAACAACGACAATCACCACAGAAAGCTGGTACTGCACAGCGGTTGCAAGCTCCTGGCCGGTCATCATAAAACAGCCGTCGCCGGCGAATACGATTGCTGGCCGGTGTGGTTGAACCAGCTTAGCGGCCACTGCTGCCGGCAGCCCATATCCCATGGAACCTGCGGTAGGTGCCAACTGACTGCCTAGCGTTCGATAGCGGTAGAAGCGGTGAACCCAGGCGGTATAGTTTCCAGCACCATTGGCAATAATGGCATTGTTTGGCAGGACATCGTTGAGCGAACAGATCACTTCCGACAGGTTGACCCGCCCCGGCGAAAAAACCGGTTTTGTCCAGGCCAGATAGGCTTGACGCCCTTGCTTGCGAAGTGCCGACCATGGCAGATCTGCGGGTCGTCCTGCCAAGTCCGGCAATACATCAGCAAACTGGTTTACCGATGCATTGATCGCGAGCGTTGGGTAATAGACACTGCCAAGCTCTTCCATTCCTGGATAGATATGCACCAGCTGCTGCCGCGGAACCGGGATATCGATCAACGTGTACCCTGCTGTTGTCAACTCACCAAGACGAACACCCAGCACGATCAGCAGATCAGCAGCCTGTATCGCTTCGGTCAGTACAGGATTGGTGCCAAGGCCCAGTTCGCCGATGTAATGATCATGATCATTGTCAACACAATCCTGAAAACGAAACCCGGCCACAACTCGCAAATCCCAGTCTTCTGAGAACTGCTGAATTTTCTCTTTCGTGTCTTGTCTCCAGCCCCGCCCACCGACGATCATTATCGGCTTTCCGGCAGCTTTAAGTCTTTCTTCGAAATCCGCAACAGCTGCTGCGCCCGGCGCCGGTTCCACGTGCCGAAACAATGCAACAGGCGCAGCCGTCGTTGTATCCCGCAGCATGTCTTCCGGCAACGCGACCACGACTGGTCCTGCACGGCCGTTAACAGCTGTATGAAAAGCACGGCTGACGACTTCTGGAATCCGATCCACATCTTCAATCTGCTCTACCCGCTTGGCGACATATCCAAACATTGCTCTGTAATCAATTTCCTGAAATGCTTCACGCCCGGTCGTACTACGCTCAATCTGGCCAACGAACATCACCAGAGGTGTCGAGTCCTGGGAGGCGATATGAATACCTGATGCCGCGTTGCTCGCCCCGGGCCCACGGCTGACAAAACACACCCCAGGGCGGTGGGTGAGCTTGCCGTAGGCATCGGCCATCATCGCCGCACCACCTTCTTGTCTACAGATGATGGTGCGAATCGATTCCATACCATGCAACCCATCGAGTGCCGATAGAAAACTTTCTCCTGGTACACAGAAAATATGATCTGTGCCCTGTTGCTGCAGGGACTCAATCAATAATTGACCCCCAGTTCTGTTTATTTCCATGTTGTTATCTCCTGGCACAATAAACAAAGAACCAAAAAATACCCGCCAATTAAGACAATGATCCCACTGAGGTCATCCTGACCGGCGTCCGTTCTGTACATGTATTTCATTTCTGTGTGCTCAGGGTCGTTTTGAGACTTTCAGCCACAAAGTCTTAAACCCCATTTGCTCGAGTTTACGGTTTGCTTTTCCCAACTGTCCCATGGTCGCAAACGGGCCGACTTGAACACGAAACAACTGTCCTTGACCTTGAATACTGACTCTCTGTATCGCTGGCTCAAAGCCAGTAATTGATAGATTCGCCTTCATTTTTTCCGCTATTGACTGTTTGCTGTAAGAACCCACCTGGAGCATGTAATAACCATTGCTATCCTGGTTCTTAACTGATGGCTTGACAGGCTCTTGGCTGGGTTGTGTTTGCGGTGTGGTCTCTTCGATAGACACCACTCGTTCGACATCAGGCAGCACTGTGTAAAATTCAAAGCTGGCCCGAACGGGATCGGTTGATGTGGCAGTTTTCGTGACCGCATTGGTTACCTCGCCCTCCTGCGAATCCGTAAATAACTGTTTTAGCCCAGCACCCATTCCGTCCGGATCACCGCTTTTCATTCCGTTGTACATGATGGTCCCCCCCCAACCAACCACCAGACCCACGGCCAGTGTGAACGTCGCCGACACTATTCGGCCTGGTCGTAATCTTACGTTTCTTCGTCGCCTGGGGAACATCTGATCACATACTGCTCGGAGCTGAAACACCGAGCAGAGTGAGCGCATTGGCCAATACGACTCGGGTGGCATCAATCAGCGACAATCTGGCATTTCGGAGAGGTGCATCGGTAGCTATAAATGGATGTGCGTTGTAATAGGTGTGGAATTCGTTGGCGAGATCGCGAACGTAATAAGCGACGAGGTGAGGTTCGTAGCTGCGCGCGGCCGTTTCGACAATTTCTGGATAGCGTGACAGTTCACGCAACAGATCCAGTTCGCGCTCTTCTGTCAACAAACCAAAGTCAGAATAATCAAGATCTACAGCTATGTCTTTTTCGAGCAGCTGCTTGAAAACGCTGCAGATCCGCGCATGGGCATACTGAACATAGTACACCGGGTTGTCACTGGACTGGGACTTGGCCAGATCCAGGTCGAAGTCCATATGCTGTTCGGGTTTACGCAGGGCATAAAAAAAGCGGGCTGCATCGGTACCAACTTCCTGCCGTAATTCCCGCAGCGTTATAAACTGGCCACTGCGCGTTGACATAGAGACCTTTTCACCGTTCCGGTACAGTACAGCGAATTGCACCAGTAATACTGTGAGCGCATCGGGCTCTTGGCCTAATCCTGCGATCGAAGCCTTGACCCGCTTGATATAACCGTGATGATCCGCACCCCAGATATTGATGGCATGGTCAAAACCACGCTCAAACTTGTCTAGGTGATAGGCAATATCAGTTGCAAAATAGGTGTGGTTTCCATTAGCCCGGATTACAACGCGATCCTTTTCATCACCGTAGTCAGTCGTACGCAACCACAAGGCACCGTCTTTTTCATAGATCAGACCGTTTCCGGTCAACTTCTCCACGGCCCGTGCAACTGCATTTCCTGTGACCAGGGTGTTTTCCGAGAACCAGTGATCGAAAGTGACTCTAAACTGTGAGAGGTCTTTACGGATGTCATCGACCAGTGTAGCCCCGGCCAGGTCGTGTATTTGAGTAAACCTTTCCTTACCGAGCAACGTCTTTGCCCGCAAAATTAGTGTATCGAGCAATTCGTCACCGTCTGCCGGCAAAGAGCCAGTGATTGCGTCTAACGGTTGTCGCAAACCCTCCCCCTGGTCGCGATGCAAACTGGCCGCAATATCGAAAACGTAGTCCCCCTGGTAGGCGTTATCAGGAAATTCGAATTCTTCGCCACACAGTTCCAGGTAACGTAAAAACACACTGACCGCCAGAATATCCATCTGGCGTCCGGCATCATTGATGTAGTACTCACTCGCGGCGTCGTATCCGGCTGCTCTGAGAACTCGGACCAGTGCATCGCCATAAGCGGCACCGCGGCCATGTCCCACATGGAGTGGACCAGTCGGGTTGGCGGAAACGAACTCCACCAGAATGCGTTTTTGCGCTCCAGCGTCGCAACAACCGAAGCTACCCCCGGCTTTTCGGACCACGGGGATCAGTTTGTAGAACGCATCATGGGTCAGAAAGATATTGATGAAACCCGGTCCTGCCACCTCCGTTCTGTCGATCAATGTGTTCTGTGGCAAACGGGAGAGCAGCAAACCGGCCAGATCGCGTGGTTTCATTCTGGCGGACTTAGCCAATATCATCGCAATGTTGCAAGCAAAATCGCCGTGATCTCTCTGGCGCGTTCGTTCGATGTGAACGTCGGTTGGAACATCTACAGAGATCACACCTTCCTTGATCAGAGCTGAAACGGAGGTTTTCAGCAGGTCGCGAAGTTCCTGGCGCATAATGATTCTAGGATCTTGGGCGGTAATGGTGGTCAACAGTGTTCAGGCCACACATCGCGAGAGTGCCGGAACTGGGCGTACAGGCATTCTAACCGCAGGACACCAACGACTTAAACGTTGCGGCCTGTAGTACCCTTACACAGGCTTAACTTTACTCATGTATGAATCACGTTGCCCTCGAGAATTCGCCAACCATGAACCACTTACAACTCAGTTCACTCAATCTGTTCTCAAGTCAGACCACTGACCGTGCACCGGAGCAGCGCAGTACCGAAACAACACTGGCGTGTCTGATCAACAGTGAATCCAGTCGTTTCTTACCGGTCTCAGGCACAAATGTGTTTGTCCGGCGGGAAGCATCCGGCTACCGGGCAGCTTTGCTGTCCTTGATCGAATTCGAAAAAACCTTTGGCGTGCTTGTTGATTATGTTTACCTGGGGCGCGAATTTGATCAGCATTATTTTGCAACCATAGTCGAGGAGAATTCCTCTAATCACGGGGAATTCGTCGACCTCCGGTCTTGTGCTGCATTACTGGACGAGCGCCATGCTGCACTTTTGAGTTATGCCCGAGCTATCCTCAATTGGAGGAAGACTCAGAGTTTTTGCGGTTCGTGTGGTGCCCGAACGGTAGCTCGTTCCGGTGGGCATATGCTCCAATGCACTGCACCACAGTGTACCCGTGAACACTATCCGCGGACCGATCCGGCGATTATCGTACTTGTTGAGCACGGCGATGAAGCACTTTTCGGTCGCAAAAGTGAATGGCCGGAGAAACGCTATTCCACCATTGCTGGATTCGTAGAACCAGGTGAAAGTGCAGAACAAGCAGTCATCAGGGAAGTCGCAGAGGAAACGGGAATACAGGTTGAAAGCGCTAGTTATCATTCATCGCAACCGTGGCCGTTCCCAGGTACGCTGATGCTCGGATACCATGCTCAGGCTGCTAGTCGTTCGATTTCCTTAAATGATAAAGAACTTGAAGACGCCTGCTGGCTGAACCGCAAACAAATCAGCGAAGGATTGGCAACAGGGCGATTTCAGCTGCCTACAGATATTTCGATTTCGTTTAGGCTGATTGAAGATTGGTACAACAAAAAAGATGGGGAATCGCTGAGGACTTTGCGAAATCGCTATCATAAAGATGGGTAATAAATGTTTGCGTTCAGAGGCAACACCGTTACAATGGGCGCCAGGGAAGCACCATATTGTTTGCTTTCTGGTATTGAAGTAACCCTGTTTGGAGGAGTTATGTCGGAACGACATTTAGGTACAGTGAAGTGGTTTAACGAGCGCAAGGGCTATGGTTTCATAGCGCAGGAAAACGGAGACGATGTTTTCGTTCACTACCGCGAGATCCGGGGTGAAGGTTTCAAAACGTTGACTGAAGGTCAACGGGTTGAATTCAGCCTTACTACCCGGGACAAGGGCCCAGCCGCTGAAGACGTAGCACCAGCGGACTGACCAGTTGTCCGCCGACCATTCTGGTCGGCCGGCTGTTCCCCGTCGCGATCTGGTTTCTTATGCCGTGCGAAAGCACGGTAACGGCTGGTTTTGTCCGTTTGAAAAGAGTTAACGGTTGAAGCTTACCGAGCCTGTTTGTGATCAGCGGATTGGCGTTGGCGATTGCTGTCTATGTTATTGTCATCCCGACTCCAACCGAGCGCCATGACGTCAGTCAGATCCTTTTGTTCTCACCTCTACTGAGGGTAATTACACTGTGCAACCTTTTGCTGCCCTAGGCACTGCGGTAATACGGGTCAGGTTCATCAAAATCTCTTAACGACGACATCCGAAGTGGCGGCAAGTTTGCACTGAGCACATCGCTGTACTTGTTGGTCATTATGTTATTGATTTTCGTACTCGGCGCTGAATAGTTACCGACATCACCTTTATTCCGCTTAACAATGCAGGGATCTATCGAGAGTTACCAATGCACTATGTGTTGCGTTTGAACTATTTCAATTGAGTGTTTTCAGTACCCCACGCGCAGATTCTAGCGTTCTATCAATCTCTGAATTCCCATGAGCTGATGAAATAAAGCCAGCTTCAAATGCCGAAGGGGCCAGGTAGATACCCTCTTCAAGCATGCCATGAAAAAAGCGGCCAAATCGAACAGTGTCGCACGCCATGACATCAGCGAAACTGCTCACCGTATCTGCTTCGGTAAAGAACAACCCGAACATAGTACCCACATGGTTAGTGGTTAATGGAATGTCTGTGTCTGAGGCGACACTGCGCAAACCTTCAATAAGTCTGTCGAGACGCTCCCCGAGGCGTTCATAAAAACCCACTTCAAGTACCTGTTGCACAGTAGCTATTCCGGCAGCCATTGCCAACGGATTCCCGGAAAGGGTTCCAGCCTGGTATACCGCTCCCTGTGGTGCCAGGTGGGCCATGATTTCGGCGCGCCCACCGAAAGCTCCAACCGGTAATCCACCACCAACCACCTTGCCCAGGGTAGTCAAATCAGGAGTCACGCTGTACAGGGCCTGAGCGCCTGCAGCAGCGACCCTGAATCCAGTCATAACCTCGTCAAATATGAGCACAGTGTTGTATTGATCGCACAAATTTCTGAGTCCTCCAAGAAACCCAGGTTTAGGCGGCACACAATTCATATTCCCGGCTACAGGCTCAACAATCACCGCGGCCAATTGTTCCCCCATCTCGTCGAACACCGTTGTCACCTGCTCAAGGTTATTAAATTCCAGGGTCAGCGTATGCTCGGCCATGGCTGCAGGCACACCCGGAGAGGTTGGCACACCAAGTGTAAGCGCGCCTGACCCGGCTTTAACCAGCAAACCGTCTGCGTGCCCATGGTAGCAACCTTCAAACTTGATTATTTTGTCTCTGCCGGTAAAACCACGTGCCAATCGGATAGCACTCATCGTTGCTTCCGTACCTGAATTGACCATTCGCACCTGTTCGATGGATGCCACAGACGAGCAAATCAGTTCCGCCAGCTTAGTCTCCATAGCGGTCGGTGCACCAAAACTCAAGCCTTGCCCTGCTGCCGCCTGTACAGCAGCCACCACCAATGGATCGGCGTGACCCAGAATCATCGGTCCCCAGGAACACACGTAATCGATGTATTCTTTCCCATCCGTATCATAAATATAGGCACCGTGTGCATGATCGATAAAAACGGGTGTGCCCCCCACAGCTTTGTAGGCACGAACAGGCGAATTCACACCGCCCGGTATGACTTTCTTCGCGGCGTTAAACAACCTTTGATTGGCGTCTTTCATTCTGATACTCCGGTATTGAAGACTCTGATTGTGTTAGAAAAATTGCACCTAGCTTGAGTGGGCTGAGTGGAAAGCTTTCGGTTAGAATGCCGTGCTTTAAGCCCTAAGACAAGAAACCGGTATGGACTATAAGACGTGGATGTGTGTCATCTGCGGCTTCATTTACGATGAAGCTGAGGGTCTGCCAGAAGATGGAATTGATCCAGGTACGCGCTGGAAAGATATCCCTGATTCGTGGCAGTGCCCCGATTGTGATGCGACCAAGATCGACTTTGAAATGATCGAGATCTGACGATCGACTATCTGAGTGTCTATACAAAATGTTGCCCAAAAGCATCTAGTTCATCAGCTGACAACACAAACACCACTGATTCGCCATTAGCTGACATAAGCCAGGTAAACGGTACCGTAGGCCACGCACTTTCGACAGACAGCGCCGCGCTACCAGCTTCAACGACCAACAATCCCCGCTGAGTCAGGTGTGCCCGCGATTCTGCCAAAACCTGCCGAATTATCGTAAGCCCATCGGAACCACCACTGAATGCGATTTCAGGCTCATGACTATATTCAAGCGGTAGTTCATCCATCAGTTGGTCTGCAACATACGGAGGATTACACAGAATCAAGTCGTATCGATGATCGGGCAATGCTGTAAACAGATCAGATTGGATCAGCCGAATTCGATCACTCACCGCGTGGCGACGGGCATTTATAGCGGCCACTGCCAATGCGTCCGTGGAAATATCCACGGCATCAAATCTAGCCTGGTTCAGAACCATAGCGAGTGCGACAGCGATACAACCTCCCCCGGTACACAAGTCGAGCACATCTTGCACACCAGTTGGATCAAGCCAAGGTTCAAAACACTCCGGTATCCACTCACCAATGTGAGAACGCGGGACTATCGCACGCTCATCGATGTAGAACTCGGTCTGCGCGAACCAGGCGCTGTTAAGAATATAGGCCAATGGTTGTCGGCTTTGGATCCTTTTCAAGACCAGTTTTTCAGTTTCCGCTAACTGCTGTACTGAAAGTTTCTGTGTCCAGTCCCCATCAAATGTACCGACATTAATGCCTGACGCTGCCATCACAAGCCAGGCTGCTTCATCACGAGCGTTGTCTGTACCATGCCCAAAATAAAGCTTCGCGTGCTGGAGCTGCTGCTCTACTTCGGACACACAATCTACTAGTTTCATTTGCCCACTGCCCCGGTCACAATGAAGCTCAACTGGCCAGCTGATTACGCAGTTCCTGAACTATTTCCTGGCTTGTGGGTCCCCGCAGCAATTTCTGGACCTTGCCATCTTGTCCTATCAGATAGGTTGTGGCTGTATGATCCATGGTGTAACCCGTAGCCGAGCCCTTGGCTTCAACTTCCTGGTAAGCCACAAAATAGAGTTTTGCTACTTCTGAGATCTGTTCCCGAGTGCCGGTTAGACCAACGATTCTGTCGTGAAAAAATGACGCGTAAGTGCTGACCCTTTCCGGTGTATCCCGATTCGTGTCCACGCTGACAAAAATCCCTACCACCTGTTCAATCTCAGAGCTGGAAAGATCGTTGAAAGCACCCCGCATATTTGCGAGCTCGGTCGGGCAAACATCCGGACAGAATGTATAGCCAAAAAACAACAGGACCACCTTACCCCTGAAATCGGACAGTGAAACCTCACCATCCTTTGAGATTAGCGTAAAGTCACCGCCGACCGTGGCGAAAGGGTTTGTGACTTCTCGGTCCTGATGTTGGATCCATAGTCCGGCAACTAACCCGACCAGAACGACGATCGTTAGTGATACGAGCAGTAGCAGTTTTGGCATAAACACTCCGAGGTTCATGTACGACACGTGACCCGGTGCCAATCGGCACAACGGTAACACTCGGGAATCATACACACGCATCCTGTCCCTGGCTGGATAATACGGATCGAGCCTGGCTGCTTGGGCACAATCGTATCGGTTCGTAACCACAACGTTCAAGCATGAAAGGATGGTTGATTACCAGTCGATAGCGTTTGCCCGCCATCGAGACCCAGCCCCGAACTGCTATCCTTGCCCGGTCCAGGCTGCAGGGTTTGTAATCAAAGTGCCGGCTCCATTCCTGCCGCGGTATCAGCACAACAAAATTTTTTGCAAGAGCGAACACAAACCACCTTTTGGTGAGTTCCACGCGCTGAACTCGGCCATAGACAAAAGTATAGCCAGTTGTAGGTTTGATCATCGAAACCGAACTGGCACGGTAGTAGTCGATTGTCCACATTCCCTGGTTATTCGCTCGGGCTGTTGTCTCAGCTGAAATATATTCATCCAAATGGCGCAGGTTGGGTGATATTGCGACAACACTGGCGAGCCCCTTCAAGAGCAATTGTCGTTGAAGACTCTGACCAGCACTGTTGTAAAGATAGGCCAGGGTGCGGCCATAGTGATCAAGCGGATCTTCAGCTTCTTCAAGTCCAACCAATTGACCACCAATCAGATCAAGCAATGTGCTCGATGCTTCCTTGGCAAGAGGCTCGGGAAGTTGTTCATCACGCCTCACTTCCGGCGTATTAATTCCGGCGAGACGTACTCTTTCTCCACTTTGGAGAACGACAGTATCCCCGTCAATTACATCACGAACAGCTTCATACCTGAGGTCTGCCCCAACTTCAGTGCAGGTTGCGAAAAGAACAAAAAATATCGACAGAGCAGCAGTTGTTGCTCTTGCCGTATACCGTGGAAAAGCGCCGACCACCCTTTAGTCTGGGGTTATGGTGCTGTACAAAATACCTTGGATAGTCAGTCTTTGCGGCCGTACTTTTTCTGAAACTTGCCTACCCGGCCAGCTGTGTCAATTATTTTCTGTTGGCCTGTATAAAATGGATGACACGCGGAACAGATTTCAACGTGCAGGTCCCGCCCAAGGGTTGAACGGGTTTCAAACGAGTTGCCACACTGGCAACTGACTTTAATCGCCTCATAGGCGGGGTGAATATCGGCCTTCATGTCACGGTTCTCTGGTGTGTACTGTCTTTGTTCCAGCAGGGCTGGGACGCGCGATGATATGCGAATCGTCCGTCACCGGCAAGCCGGCTTATCGATTCATGGATTTAAAGAATTCCGCGTTGTTCTTGGTTGCACGCAATTTATCCAGTAGAAATTCCACAGCTTCCAGGTCATCCATGGGGTGGAGTAGCTTCAGCAGCAACCAGATTTTCTGTAATTCTGTGGGATCGGTCAGCAGTTCTTCCCGCCGTGTTCCGGACCGGCTGATGACGATAGCTGGATACACACGTTTTTCAGCAATCCGCCGGTCAAGATGTATCTCCATATTACCGGTCCCCTTGAATTCCTCATAAATAACATCATCCATTTTGGAGCCGGTATCTATCAGTGCAGTCGCAATGATTGTGAGGCTACCGCCCTCTTCGACATTGCGTGCCGCGCCGAAAAAGCGTTTGGGTTTCTGTAATGCATTAGCATCAACGCCCCCGGTAAGTACTTTGCCCGATGCCGGCTGCACCGTGTTATAGGCGCGGGCTAGCCTGGTGATCGAATCAAGAAGGATCACGACATCCTTTTTGTGTTCTACCAATCTCTTAGCTTTTTCGATGACCATCTCAGCGACTTGCACATGGCGGGATGCGGGTTCATCAAAGGTTGAAGAAACAACTTCTCCTCGAACAGTACGCGTCATCTCTGTTACTTCTTCGGGGCGCTCATCAATCAGTAACACCATCAGCACACAGTCCGGCTCCGATGCTGTGATGGAGTGCGCAATCTGTTGCAGCATGACGGTCTTGCCCGTCTTGGGTGCTGAAACTAACAGCCCCCGCTGCCCTTTACCGATGGGCGACACCAGGTCAATAACGCGGGCTATGAGGTCCTCCGACGAACCGTTTTCCTGTTCCAGACGCATTCGCTCATCCGGGTGTAGAGGCGTCAGGTTCTCAAACAGTATTTTGTTTTTTGCTTCTTCGGGGGGCTGAAAATTAATGGTCTCAACCTTGAGCAGTGCGAAGTAGCGCTCTGAGTCTTTTGGCGGCCTGATCAATCCGCTGATTGTGTCGCCAGTACGCAGACCGAAGCGCCGAATCTGACTTGGTGAAACATAGATATCATCCGGTCCCGCCAGGTATGAACTGCTGGCAGAACGTAGAAATCCAAATCCGTCCTGCAGTATCTCAACCACTCCTTCACCCTTAATTTTTTCACCGCGTTTGGCCTGAGATTTCAAGATCGCAAAAATCTGATCCTGCTTGCGCAGGCGACTCACATGATCCAGTTTGAGAGACCGGGCAACTTCAGCCAATTCGGTCGGTGTTTTCTCTTTCAGTTCGGTTAGGCTTAAAGACATAAGTTGATCTCAAGGTGTGCCAGATTGGCATAAGTTCTAGCTATACCGTCCCGACTGGACGGTCTCCGGCTTAGTATTCGCCGGCGGTATCGCGGAAATTCAGTTGGAAGGTGGTGTAAAGGTAAGCAGGGTTAGCGTCGGGCCTGTTGGGTTCAATTTACCACCTCCAGTGTCCGTAAGTCCACTCGGACTGGATTCTGCACTGGCGGTGCGCTCACTGGGTCTAAAGGTTTTCGTCGATAAATGCGTTTAACTGGGCTTTAGATACGGCACCAACTTTGGTCGCTTCGACAGCGCCGTTTTTAAACAGCATCAGTGTCGGTATACCACGGATCCCGTACTTGGGTGGTGTTGACGGATTGTCATCTACGTTAATTTTAGCAACAGTCATCTTTTCCTGGTACTCGTCTGCAATTTCTTCCAGAACCGGTGCAATGGACTTGCATGGACCACACCATTCGGCCCAGTAATCAACCAAGACAGGTTTTTCAGAAGACAACACATCTTGTTCAAAAGAATCATCGCTCACGTGTACGATTGTGTCAGACATATAGGTAAAACCTCTGCTGCGTTAAAGATCTTAAAAGAAAACAAACCGAATCAGGTAAAGCGGTATAGGGCGCTGTGTTATACTCCCCGCCTTCACCCTCTCGGGAAAACAAACGGCAATCACCCGCGTGAGCCACATGTCATTCCAGAAAGTGCTTTTTACCAGAACTCCACCCACATAAGCAAGACGCAATTTGTCGCGAGTCAACCTCGCACCGCAACGGCCGATCAATACAGTTGTCGCACTGCAACGTACACAAAGCCCCGATCGGGCTCTACGATGACCAATTCAGCGACAACATAACAACAAATCAAATCGGTTGACCTGATATTCTAACCGATCGCCCACACCGCCCCAGCAGGCTCTCGATTCAGCAATATGGACGAAACTACATATCTGACGGACAAAACATTCGAGGAATTTGACCTTCCGACACCACTGGTCCAAGGCCTTAAGGACGCCGGTTTTAGCCACTGTACCCGAATTCAGGCTCAAGCATTACCACGACTGCTCGAAGGGCACGACGTGGCTGGACAAGCTCAAACAGGCACTGGAAAGACGGCTGCTTTTCTGCTCGCGACCTTCAACCGACTGCTGACACTTCCGCCGTCGACAGACCATCACCCCACCAGCGTGCGTGCCGTCATCCTTGCGCCAACCCGTGAACTCGCGATACAGATTTACCGCGATGCCGAAACGCTCGGCAAGCACACCGATTTAAGACTCGGTCTGGTCTATGGTGGTACGGGATATCACAAACAGCGTGAGGATCTCAGTGAGGGTGTGGACATTCTTATTGGCACGCCTGGCCGGCTTATCGACTATTTCAAGCAGGGTATCTTTGACCTTAAAGGAGTACAGGTGGTCGTGCTGGATGAAGCTGACCGGATGTTTGATCTTGGCTTCATCCGTGACATCCGTTTCGTGCTCAGACGGATGCCAGCACCAACCGATCGCCTAAATATGCTGTTTTCTGCGACGCTCTCCCTGCGCGTAAACGAGCTTGCCTATGAGCATATGAACAACCCCGCAGAAGTGAAAATCGAATCCAGTACACCGGTTGCCGATCGGCTTCTCGAGGACGTGTACTACCCGGCTAATAGTGAAAAACTGGCCCTATTACTGGGACTTCTGAAACAAACACCTGGTGATCGGATACTGATCTTCGCCAATACGCGGGTGACCTGTGATCGTTTAGGACAAAGCCTAAAGCGCGAAGACTATTCCGCCGGTGTGCTTTCCGGTGATGTCCCTCAACATAAACGGGAGAAACTGCTCAAGAATTTTACTGAAGGGCGGCAACAGATTCTGGTTGCTACAGATGTGGCCGCACGGGGCCTACATATTCCCAGCGTGAGTCATGTATTTAATTATGATCTACCTCAGGATCCGGAAGATTACGTCCATCGTACGGGTCGTACGGCCCGGGCCGGCGCGAGCGGCCATGCGATCTCTTTTGCCTGTGAAGACCATGCGTTCTCGTTGATGGATATTGAATCCTTTATTGGCCACCCACTAACCAAGCGGGAAATTTCAGATACCATCATATGCGCACCGCGCAACGCTGCAACTCAGCGCAAAGGACAAAGGCCAGGAGCCAAGCGCCCGCCGAAACAAGATAAAGGAAACGTCTCTGTAGCCCAAACGTCAGACTCTCCTAAACAGACCGCCACCGTAAAGCCAACGGCACACAAAAAGTCAGAAAGTCCTGACAACATAGACCAACGTGGGCTATCGACTCATAACCAATCGGCCGAACGAATCGTGCCCGCAGTCGCAAAACAACATTCTCCGCCCGTTAGAACGCGACAAAGAGACTTTGAAATTCCTGCCGTTGGCTGAGCTAACAATCGCCGGTTGCCAACGGACCGAGTCAGTGCGCCGTCTAGAATGTACCTGACCGGGTTCAGAAGAGTTTGGAAATCCTGAAAAGATGAGGTTGCGATCTAGGGCAGGCGATAGACGATGACAGTGTCACCATTTGGCTGCGAGAAAATCTCCATAAATGTTGCGCCGAGTGCCTCCAGTTGTTCTCCAGCATTGGTATGATCCTGCCGCCGGTGAAACCGTAGTGCAATAAACTCGGATTGTGGCCAGCGCTCCTTGGCCAACTCCTGCAGAATCAGTCGATGATCACGGCCGATGAATTCGTGGTCCCGGGAACGGTTACTGTAGAACGCAATGCGGCGGTCATTGGTCACTAAAGAACCGGTTTCAACCGCGTGTTGGGCGAGCCAAACGCCTGATGCTTTTACTGACTCGGCTCGGGTCGCGTTGTCGAGTCCGCTGATCGACTCGCCCACGCCCCACAACAGCAGCAGAATGACTGCAGAACGTCTCAGGATCGAAAGTTCGCGCCAGCTCAGAGAAAAAAAGAGTTTCTCAAGTACAAAAGGTGCTATCAACAGCACTGTCATACACAACGCCAGCGGGTACCGCGGTGCCAGAAAAAGCATAATGGATGCAAAAATTGCGAGAATGACCAGATGCATGCCAATCACACTCAACCACAGACGATCCAGGCCTGAATCATGGAATGAATGCCTGCCGACTGCCCCGTAAACCAACAATACCCCCCACGGTACAGTCAGTTGCGAGAGTATCGCTGACGCGACGATCATAAAGATGGCAAAACCGAATAGCACATAAACGTATTTTGAGGAGTACTGTCCAAGAAACTCGCTGCGCAGGATGGTGAGCTTATGATTAACGCCGCCGACCAGCTGATGCCACGCTGTTGTCAGGACCTGTAAAGGCTGATCCAGAACCGACAGATGGTTCACCGAGACGTTCGGCATAAGGAGCCACCAGGCAACAACAACCACCAACGCAGCAGCTGCAACTGCCGTTATCATCAGAACAGGCCAGCGCAGCCCTATGGCCCTCGGCCTGAAAACGCTAAATAGAATCGGCGTGCAGAATAGAAAAACGAGCCCTTCAATGCGAAACAGACTAGCCACTAAGAGAGCCAGAATAACACCCAGCCTGTGGTAGAAATCACCGGACACTCGGTAGTGCCCCAGGAAATACATCGCAACTAGAAAACTCATCAGGTAACCGGCATCACGGATGATGAACGCCCGGTATTCGTTAAATGCCGGGTGAGTCAGGGCTACAAAAGCAGCCAGAACAGTCAGTCTTTTTGAGTCACCGCCGAACACCCGAACGTTCAGAACAAACAGCACCACCGCCCCGGTAAAAAACAGCGTATTCAGAATATGTCCAGACACCAGGTAGCTGACACCTGCAATTTTGCTGACAAGCAACATCAACAAGGAATAGAAAGGCCACTTGTAGACCGCTATGGCACCCGCCCAATCAGAATCGGCGAGACGTTCCGCCGCGCGAATATATTCAACCCCGTCATTGTTGATCACATGATCGATGTGAATACACCACAACGACAACAGTACACTGACTACACTGCAGACCACCAGAACTGCTGCCACAAAACGACTTTCAGCATGTTGATCGGAAATCAGGCCCATAACAGTGTGAAATAAGTACTTAACGGGAAAAATAGTAACTGGACTTGTCGGTCAGTCGGGAAGAGTGCTTTCATTCTGGTATAACTGGCTGAACGTTTCATGTCGACGAACCACATGGAATTTGTCGCCGTCTACGATCACCTCTGCAGATCGAGGTCTGGAGTTATAGTTGGAACTCATTGCCGACCCGTAGGCACCGACCGACTGAACCACGAGCAGATCTCCCGGACTTATCGATAATCGCTGGCTCCTGGAGAGAAAATCCGCAGTCTCACAAATGGGGCCGACAACATCATATATCGTAGGTTCCACGTCGGCGGGCGACACTTCGATTACCCTATGGTGCGCACCGTAGAGCGCCGGCCGCAGCAAATCATTCATCGCCGCATCTACGACTGCAAATTGGTGGCTTTGCGCAGATTTTAGGTATTCGACCCGCGTCAATAGTACTCCGGCATTTCCAACAATGGCCCGGCCAGGTTCAATGAAGAGCGGCAAATTACACCGTCGGGCGGATAGTGTATTGAGCAAGGCCTTGACGTAAGCGTCCGGCTCCGGGGGTGTCTCGTCTCCATAACGAATACCCAACCCACCACCAATATCTAGGTGTCTTAATTGCAGCCCCTCTTGCTGCAAACTGAAAACCAGCTCCAGAACGCGTTCCAACGCGGCGATAAACGGTGACAATTCGGTAAGTTGTGAACCAATATGGCAAGCCCATGGTTTGCATCATGGGCCTGCCTGACGAGATCAGGCACCTCGTCTATGGGTATACCGAACTTGTTTTCCCGCAGACCGGTTGCAATGTAGGGATGGGTGTGTGGATCGACATCCGGATTGATCCGCAGCGCCAGGTCCGCGACCGCCCCCAGGGTACCAGCTATACGATTGACCCGATCGAGTTCTGCGGCTGATTCGACGTTTATACAGTGTATTCCGCTCTCTAGCGCTGAGGTGATTTCTGATTCGCGCTTACCAACACCGGAAAAAACCATATCGTCAGGTCGCCCGCCTGCCTTGAGCACGCGTTCAAGCTCACCGCCAGAAACTATGTCGAATCCAGAGCCCATCTGGCACAGCAATCTGAGGATGGCCAGATTCCCGTTGGCCTTTACAGAATAGTGGATTCTGTGCGGATAGTCGCCAAAGGCATCGTCAAATAGTCGCCACCGCTGTTCGAGTATCGCTCTGGAGTAAACATAACACGGCGTTCCAACTGCCGAAGCGATGCGGGCTAAAGACACTCCTTCGGCAAAATACTGCCCTTCACAGTAATGAAAATGATCCATTGCAGATCAGCCACCTTCAGATTCTTTCTTTTTGTTCTGATCGGACTGCTCGGCGGGCAAATAAAGTGGCCCTTTCTGACCGCAGGCCGAAAGTGATACCACGGCTAGCGCCAGTGTGAATGCGATCAGGGCCGGGATGGCTGACTTGAGTATCTTAATCCGGATCATCGGTGTATTCGAAATATCCAGGTCGCAATTTACCGTTGTGCGAGCCGTGTGCGTGCTTCGGCAACTGCAGACCGCACTCTGTTCGGTGCTGTTCCACCAGGATGATCGCGCGCCGCGACGGAGCCTTCCAGTGTTAACACCTGAAATACATCAGCATCGATCTTCTCCGAAAACTTCTGCAAAGTATCCAGTGACAGGTCGGTTAAAGCCAGGCCGCTCGCGTCTGCCGCTGCAACTGAACGTCCCACTGCATCATGGGCATCACGAAAAGGCACACCCTTCCTAACCAGATAATCTGCCAGATCTGTTGCTGTCGTGTATCCTTTGGCTGCAGCGTCGTACATTTTGTCCTTGTCAAACACCATCTGCCCCATCATCTTAGTCAGAACATCGACGGAGGCTAGCGCGGTATCGACACTGTCGAACAGGGGTTCTTTATCTTCCTGATTATCGCGGTTATAAGCCAGTGGCTGGCCTTTCATCAAAACAAGAAGTGCAACCAAGTGCCCGACCATGCGGCCGGTTTTCCCGCGTAGCAATTCCGCGACATCTGGATTCTTTTTTTGTGGCATGATGCTTGAGCCCGTACAAAATGCATCACCGAGATCGACAAAACCATAGCGCTCAGATGACCACAGCACCAGGTCTTCTGCAATACGAGAAAAGTGCGTGGCCATTATCGCCAGCGCGGCCGTGAACTCGATAACGAAATCCCGATCAGACACAGCATCTAACGAATTGCGCATGAATGTTGTAAACCCCAGTTCGTCTGCTGTCATCTGCTGATCGATACCAAAACTTGTCCCCGCCAACGCAGCTGCGCCCAGGGGGAGAACATTTGTTCGTTCTCGACAACTTGTCAGCCGCTGCCAATCTCTTTCCAGCATTTCTACCCACGCCAGTAAATGATGACCGCAAGTCACGGGCTGAGCCGGCTGCAGGTGAGTAAACCCCGGCATGATCGTGTCAGCATGTGTCGCAGCGATCTCAACCAGCGCCAGCTGAAGTACCGTGATCCGAGCCTGCAGTTCATCGATGGCATCACGTACGAAAAGGCGCATGTCTGTTGCGACCTGATCATTTCGCGAGCGGGCAGTATGCAGTTTCTTGCCGGCATCCCCGATCAACTCAGTCAGCCGTGACTCGATGTTCATGTGAACATCCTCTAGGCTGGCTGACCAAGGAAACCGTTGCTCGTCGATTTCCTTACCGATCGTTATCAATCCTTCAACTATCGCTTCAGTCTCTTTGTCTGACAATATGCCTTGGGCACTGAGCATGTGAGCATGGGCCACAGACCCTGCGATATCGAATCTCGCAAGTCGACGGTCGAAATGCTCGGATGCGGTGAACTGCTCTACCGAATAATCGGTACCGTGCTCGAAACGACCGCCCCAGAGTTTGCCTTTGGTCATTGTGAGATCACTCTTCGCATTGGACTTGCCCCGACAGGCTTTAGCCGTAACCAACTAATTTTGAAATTAAATCCTTGAGGTCGTCTCAGTTGAAGCACGACCACCGCGACTCGGGTCAGGTCTACTGTAAGGCCGACATATACAGCGCCAAGGTTTTGATCTGCTCGGCCGACAGGCGAAATGCAATGGGGCCCATGATCGGACTTGCCCGCCGACCATCTTTGAACGCCAAAAGCTGCTCTTCCAAATAGGTCGACCACTGGCCTGTCAGCCTGGGATAGTTTGGCGGTATCCCAAACCCTGCCGGTCCATGACAACCCATACAGGCTGGAACTGACATCTCGCTGTCACCGCCGCGGTAGAGCTTTTCACCCGTATGGGCCAGTTCCAGATCGTCGGCCGAAACCGTTCTCGGCGGTGCCGTCTGTGACGAAAACCAGGCGTCGAGGTCTTGCATGTCCTGTTCGCTTAGTACTTGAGTCATCCCTGCCATGATGGCATTCTTGCGTACGCCAGATTTGAACTGGGCCAACTGCTGTGCAATATAACCCGGCACCTGACCGGCCAGAACCGGGTTCTGAGGCATTAGACTGTTACCATCCAGCCCATGACACGCTGCACAGATTTGCGACTTAGCTTGACCTGCAGCTGGATCGCCATCCGCTTGTATCGCACCCGCTGTGAATATGGCCAACGAGATCCAGATGGTGATCATTACCAGCCGTTTCATTAAACTGCTCCTTGTTGATTGCTCGATCCGATGCCCACAACAGTGTCCCCAAATTAAGATGCCCTGGGGGTTGGGGATCCAGTCGATCCAGATTTGATCGAACTGACGCTACAGGCACTAAACGCGGGATTATACCTTGTGAAAACCAAGCCCAGTGATTCGAACCTCTTGAGGCAGGCGGCATATGTATTGTCTGCCCACCATCCCAAAGACTGGCTAGATGATACCGGCAGCGAAGTCGCTTTTGCCGGAAGATCGAATGTGGGTAAGTCCAGTGCGCTGAATGCAATCACGGGCCAAAATCGCCTGGCTCGGACCAGCAAGACACCCGGGCGAACCCAACAGATCAATTTTTTTTCCCTAGACAATCAACATCGACTGGTCGATTTGCCCGGTTATGGATATGCCAAAGTCCCTCGAGATCTGCAGATTCATTGGGCAAAAACGGTCCAGCATTATTTTGAAAAGCGCTCTTCCCTCCGAGGTCTGATCTTGCCAATCGACATTCGCCGGGGGACAACGACGATGGATCAGCAGATGTTGGCATGGTGTCAGTCACAGCAACTGCCTGTGCATGTTCTGCTCACAAAATGTGACAAACTTAAGCGCGGTGCTATGACAGTTGCGCTGCGCGAAGTCAGTAAAAAGCTAGCAGCTGAACGCGGTGTAACAGTACAGCTGTTCTCAGCTACGCATGGCGTAGGTGTCGAAGAAGCGCGTCAACAAATTATGGCGCTCCTTCAAACTGCCGAATCCACGTAAAATGAGGTCAGCTGTGTGCTTCTGCCCAGTTTGCGCCACTGCCAACGTCTACACGGAGCGGCACTCTGAGTTCTGCAACACCGCTCATCAATTCAGCGATGGCCTCCGGAACATCTTCGAGTTCACTATCCGGGACCTCCAATACGAGTTCGTCATGAACCTGCATGATCATGCGTGTTTTGAGCGCCTGTTCAGTAAGCCAGCTATCGATGGCCAGCATCGCCAGCTTGATCAGATCTGCTGCCGTGCCTTGCATCGGCGCATTGATGGCGGCTCGTTCGGCACCTTGACGTCTTGCGTGATTGCTTGAACTGATGTCGGGTAGGTACAGCTTGCGACCAAAAACAGTTTCGACAAACTGCTGCTCCCGTGCTTGTGTTCGTATCTGCTCCATATAGGCTTTCACCCCGGGGTAGCGATCAAAATAAAGCTCGATGTACGACTGTGCTTCGGACCGGTCGATCCCCAGTTGGCGGGCCAGCCCAAAGGCAGACATGCCGTAGATGAGTCCAAAATTGATGGCTTTTGCGCTACGTCTCTGATCCCTGTCGACATCTTCCAACGCAACGCTGAATACTTCTGAAGCCGTCGCACGGTGGATGTCCTGGTTTTCAGCAAAAGCACCCAATAATCCCTCATCGCCAGATAAATGCGCCATGATGCGCAGTTCGATCTGGGAATAATCGGCAGCCAACAGCACTGAACCGGGCTCAGGTACGAAAGCCTCCCGTATTCGTCGACCGTCCGCAGTCCGTACCGGGATGTTCTGCAGGTTCGGATCAGTGGAAGACAAGCGTCCGGTCGCAACAGCGGCCTGATGATAAGAGGTGTGCACACGGCCCGTATCGGGGTTAACGAGCAATGGCAGTTTCTCGGTGTAGGTCGAACGCAATTTGCTGAGCGCGCGGTGTTCCAGGATCAGTTTTGGTAACTCGTGTTGTTCAGCAAGTTCCTGCAGCACACTCTCTGAGGTGGACGGCTGCCCTTTGGGCGTTTTACTGATCACCGGTAGCTGGAGTTTCTCAAACAAGATTTCCTGGATCTGCTTGGGTGAGGCGATGTTGAAGTCGGCGCCAACCTGATCGAAGGCCTGCTGCTCCAATGTGTCGATCCGCTCGCTAAGTTCGACACTTTGTCGGGCCAACATGTTGCTGTCCACCCGCACACCCGTTCGTTCGATGCGTGACAATACTGGCAGCAGAGGCATTTCTATGTTTTCGAGCAGTTCATGCTGCTTTTCGAACTGCTTCAGGTTAAACGTCAGCTGCTTTTTACCTTTGCCAGCGACATCCTCAAAGCGTATTGGATTGAGTCCCAGATATTTCAACGACAAGGTGTCCATATCATGTCGGGAGCCGGTACTGTCCAGAACATAGGACTCAAGCATCGTGTCAAACCGGATTCCCTGGAGTTCTATGTCGTGATTAAGCAGAACAGACCGGTCGTATTTCAGGTTCTGCCCAACCTTTGGCAGGGCTGGATTTTCTAGCAGAGGCTTCAACTGTGCCAGGGTATCCTCCAGCGACAGTTGATCGGGCGCACCGGCATAGTCATGCCCCAGCGGCAGGTAAGCCGCTTCACAGGGTCGGTCGGTAAAAGAAAGCCCAACAATTCGAGCCTGCATCGGATCCAGTGAGGTGGTTTCGGTATCGACTGAAATCAACTCCGCCGACTGCAGACGTTTAATCCAACGGTTCAGCGCCTTCTGGTCAAAGATCACTTGGTAGTCGACCGACGGGCTTTTTGCTTTGTCATCACCCCCTGATAAGCCACCGAGTTCCGACAGCCAGGTTTTAAATTCCAGGCCTGCGTACAGCGTACGAAGACGAGATTTATCGGCGGGTTGTAACTGCAGTCCGTCTGGTTGCACATCGAGTTGTACGTCCAGCTTGATTGTTGCCAGTGCCTTAGACATGGGTAATTGATCCAGGGCAGCGCGAAGATTTTCACCGACCTTGCCGCCGATATCGTCCGCATGCTGAACCAGTTCGTCGAGGGAGCCAAACTCATTCAGCCATTTGCTTGCTGTTTTAGGGCCTACTTTGGGTACGCCCGGAATGTTGTCGACAGTGTCACCCACCAATGTCAAAAAATCGACCATGCGCTCAGGAGGGACACCGAATTTGTTCACCACACCGGCGGCGTTGTAGGTGACGTCTTTCATGCTGTCCATAAGCAACACTTTGTCTCCCACCAATTGAGCCAGGTCCTTGTCTCCGCTGGCAATGAGCGTCTCGATCCCTATCTCGGATGCCGCCACAGTCAGCGTTCCGATGACGTCATCGGCTTCAACCCCCTTGACACAAATCAGCGGCAATCCTAGGGCCGAGATAACGTCGTGTAACGGCTGTATCTGAACACGTAATTCATCAGGCATCGGCGGCCTATTGGCCTTGTATTCGGGGTACATCTGGCTTCTGAATGTGGGTCCGGATGCATCGAACACCACGGCAAAATATTCTGCTGGTTGCTCTTTAAGCAAACGTCGCAACATGTTCACAACACCGTAGACAGCTCCGGTGGGCTCACCTTGGGAGTTCGTGAGATTAGGCATCGCGTGAAATGCGCGGTAAAGATAAGACGAACCGTCTACAAGAACGAGTTTGTCAGACACGCTTGATCCCCTCTAAGCAAGTTTCGTAGACAGGCGCCAGTCAATGAAGTATCTCGCAACTGTCTATGCCACGAGTATACGGGGCTGTCAGAACGAGAAACAGTATTGTCTTACTTGCATGGACAGGCTTACTGTCCGATATTCCGGCATCGGCCAAGAATCCACAAAACTTGAACTTACCGCCATAATACCCACGATGTTTGGTGCACACTATTACTGGAGTAAGCGTTGACCACTCGCCTGCCTCGTCAGTCGTTATTAATCTTTGTTCTTTTATTATTGGCCGGTTGCCAGACACCAGATCGACAACCAGATGCACCCCGAAGTGAAATTCGCTTCTACACGATCAACAGCCTAGATCAGCAAAGAGAGCTTTCATGGCTGCCGAAAAGGCGCGCTGAAGGATGTTTTAACTTACCGGTAGCGCTACGTCTTTTCCGCATTGCACAGATCGGCTTCACAAGTTGTTCGGTCTATCACGTGAAGGATTGTGCAGCTGACCATATCCAACCTATGGTTTGGTCAGGGAAAAGCCGGAATAACTCGAACAAACAAGAGCCAACAGTCGAGATGACTGAAGGCGCGATGTGGCTTTTCAGTCGTGGTCGAGAAGCATCAGTCCGATCCTGGCAGTGTAGTCACTAGTGCCGGGTAGATCGTAACCGGCTAAATACTCACTCCGACTGATGGATCAGTAAAATACCGTTGCCGCGGCCACTTTTACTAACTCTACTGGCGTGCAATCACCATTCCCTTCAGGATATTCAAGGCCTCTCTAACCTGAGGATCGCTGACCAGTAACGGGTCGGTTTGCTTATCAACTGTGGCGTTTTTATCTTTTTGGAGCTCATTTTCCAGATGCCCGGCTAAATCCGATTCGCGGAGTCGGGAAACATCACCATCCGCTGTCTGGCTAGATTCTGCAGGTTGACTCACTACATCCGGCGTGATGCCGGTAGCTTGAATCGAGCGATCGTTGGGAGTGTAGTAACGGGCAGTAGTTAGCTTGAGTGCTGCTCCGTTGAGCATGGGCAATATGGTCTGAACCGACCCCTTCCCAAAGGTAGTCGTACCGAGGATCAACGCCCGCCCATGGTCCTGCAGAGCACCCGCCACAATCTCCGATGCGGATGCCGAACCGCCGTTGACCAGCACCACCAAAGGGGCATCATTCAGGTAGTCTTTGGGACTGGCACTGAACGTGACTTCCGAGTCCTCTGCTCTGCCTCGTGTCGAAACGATCAAACCATCTCTGAGAAAAGTGTCGCTTACCTGTATTGCACCATCCAGAACGCCGCCGGGATTATCGCGCAGGTCAAGAACCAGTCCTTTGAGCGCTGTGCCCGCTTCCCGTGCTAAACGAGCCATTTGCTGGTGCAAGGAGGTCGCTGTACCGGTCTGAAACTGTATGATCCGCACATAACCAAAGCCAGTCTCCAGAAGCTCTGCTCGAACGCTTTCAAGCTGAATAATCGCCCGTTTGAGCGTCACTTCAAAGGGTTCTGGTCGGTCCTTGCGTACGATGGTCAGAACAATTTCCGAACCGGGTTTACCTCGCATCAATGATACGGATTCAGCCAGTGAAAGTCCTTTTACCTGAACACCGTCCATACTGATGATCAGGTCTCCTGATTTCAGCCCAGCCTTATGGGCAGGTGTATCATCGATAGGGGCGACGATCCTGATCACGCCATTTTCCATCGTAACTTCCAGACCCAGCCCGCCGAATTCCCCATGGGTGTCGATGTTCATCTCACGAAAGGATTCCGGATCAAGGTAGACCGTATGCGGATCAAGACCGTCCAACATCCCCTTTATGGCATCGTTCAACAGCTGACTGTCATCGATGTCTTCTACATAGTCCGACTTTATCTTCCCGAAGATCTCGGCGAAGATCTTGAGGTCTTCAATCGGCAACTGCACCCCATTTTCAGCCTGTCCAGCATGCGCTACCCACAAAGGACCTAAGCAAAAGGCTGCAACCAGTCCAATCAGCAGTCGTTTCAAAGCGCTACACAACACAATCATCCAATTTCTCCATGACGTCGACCCCACGAGCCTGGTTCGTGGCAACGTCCACAGTATACGTCCGACCCAGCCAGCTGATGATCAGGCCGTAAAATAGCCGGATTACTACCCTACATCCCCCAACTGAGGCCATTATCCGGCCTGAAAAGCGAATGACAGCCGCTCACCACTGGACAAATCGTACATTAGCGTATAAGGTAAGATTAATATTAACGTAATTTATCAGAAGTCGTCGATATGGCCCTAGTTTCAGATAGTGAAACTCCTCAAATAGAACGCGGAGATGCGGCGTCACTTTTGGCTGACGAACGGGATTTGTACGTGGCTTCCCGGGCATTAAAAGCCATGGGCCATCCGTTACGCCTTAAGATTCTCTGCATACTGGCCGGAGCCCAGGAAATCAGTGTCCAGGACCTGGTTGAGATGGTCGGCACCTCCCAGAGTAACATCTCCCAGCACCTTTCTATCATGCGCGACAAGGGGATTCTTGGTTCCCGCAAAGATGCAAACAAAGTCTTTTACCGAATCGGCGACGAGAAAATCCTTCAGCTGATCGGCACCATGCGCGACGCGTTCTGCCCGCCTGCTATCTGATCAGCACCTTGCGATAGAGGCACGCGGCCATTGGCGCGCCCGAGTACCCGCTTGCTGTACACTAGCGCCCCCGTTTAATCAGTACTTCCTGCCATGGACATTGAATTCATCACTACAAACTGGTATCTGTTTGCCGCGCTCGTCGTCATCTGCGGCCTAATCGCTGTAGACACGTTCAGACGTGGTGCCAACACGAGCCAGGTTACTGCCGTACAACTGCCTCAGCTGATCAATCATGACGGCGCCGTCGTGATCGATATCTGCGAATCTGCAGAATTCGAGAATGGTCATATTCCCGCTGCAATCAACATTCCGCTGGCTCAGCTAGACAGTAACCTGAATCGCTTGAAGAAGTATCGGGACAAAAAGAAACCGATTGTTCTGACGTGTAAGACTGGAACCAAAGCGGGAAGGGCTGCCGCAATATTGCGTAAAAACGAATTCTCGGACGTTTACACACTCGCGGGAGGTCTTGCAGCATGGGAAAAAGAAAACTTACCGGTCGAGCGCTAAGACTCTGAAGCACTAGGAGCCCTACCATGGCAGAAACCAACACCACCGAACCGGCTTTCGAGATCAATCAGATCTACGTCAAAGACCTGTCCTTTGAAGCACCGAATAGTCCTCGGATATTTACCCGCGAATATAAGCTCAAATATGATCACGACTTCGAAGTCGTCCAACAGCCGCTCGATGCAACCAATGGCATCTTTGAGTCACAACTGAAGTGGACTGTTACTGCGAAAACCGAAGATGGTGAAATCGCCTACGTCACCGAATGCCATCAGGCCGGTATATTCACCTTGAAAGGCTATGACGAAGAAACTCTGAACGAAATGGTAAAAAAAGCATGCCCACAAGTGCTTTTCCCTTATCTGCGAGAAACAATCGGGCAGATGATCGCGAAAGGTGGATTTCCTGCGTTTTACTTGCCACCAGTCAGTATTGCGCTGATGTACGAAAACAAAAATGCAGTGATCGGCCGCGCTGACAGCGGTACCGCCGACTGACATCCCCTACGGGGGAAACTCCACCAATCCAGACGCCCGGCCATACAGCGTGAACACCAAAAACCGGCTACCTCTGGCGGTGTTGGGCGCAGGATCCTGGGGAACCGCACTGGCTGGACTGCTCGCTCATCACGGCCATCCAGTGTTGCTGTGGACCCGAGACCGCCCCCATGCGCAGGAGATGATCACGACCGGCCGTAACCACAGTTTCCTGGGCCCGCTAGCACTACCCCCGGGTGTCGAGCCTACCGCTCAATTTGACCGGGTTGTGGATGAGGCACATCATTACATCATCGCTGTACCCAGCCATGCATTCCGGTCAGTACTTAACAAGTTGAACGAAGCGGTGACAGCATGCTCTGAACCGCCGACTATCTGCTGGGGAACGAAGGGCTTTGAAACCGGTACCGGTCTGCTGCTGAGCGAAGTTTTCGACCAGGTTCTAGGCCAAACTGCTCAACCTGCCGTGTTGTCAGGTCCAAGCTTTGCCATTGAGGTCGCCCAGCGATTACCGACAGCGCTTACCGTGGCCGCTCACAATGAAACGGTTGCCGATACCGTGGCCTCGTGGTTCAGAGACAACCGGACACGGGTCTATACAAGTGCTGATCTGTCTGGTGTCCAGCTTGGGGGCGCCATCAAGAACGTCATGGCAATCGCCGCTGGAATCAGTGACGGATTGGGGTTCGGGGCAAACGCCCGCGCAGCCCTGATCGCCCGGGGCCTAGCAGAAATGAGCAGGCTGGGTGTTGTTCTTGGGGGCCAGATCGAAACTTTTATGGGCCTGACAGGGATGGGGGACCTCATCCTGACCTGCACCGACGATCAGTCACGAAATCGCCGAGTGGGCCTGGGGCTAGGCAAAGGCAAATCCAAAGAAGACATTCTGTCGGAAATCGGCCAGGAAGCCGAAGGCATCAGCACAACCCAGGAGCTGTACCGGAAAAGCGCAGTGACTGCAGTGGAAATGCCGATTACTGAACAGGTATATAAGGTCCTGTTTGAAGACCTCGATCCAACGCTTGCGGTTACGGCACTACTGTCTCGTCAAGCAACAACTGAAAATCCTTAAATAATATCCAGCTTAACGCCAGGCCTTCTGTAGCGCTGTGAGTTTTGCCGCACCCGGTATCAGCTTGCTGGGTTCCAACGCATTGAGAGGTGTGTTGGGTGTGTTGTTCATGGCGTGCAGATCTTGAGCTTCCTCGTCCATATACAAAAGACCTGTCACAATTTCTCCCTGATCTTGGTGATCACGAATGTAAGCTGTTGCTGCGCCGGCATCGAATGGGTTGTAATCATCATCGACCTTGCGCAACGCGATCCGGCTTCCATCGTGCAGTGTTACCGTCGTCACGTCCTGTACGAGGTCGGTCTCTATCGGCTCACGGCTGGGAATAAAATCCGCATAAACAGTTGTGCGTTCTGACTCGCGAGTATAGGCATAACTTTTTGTCGAACCCTCATGATCGTTAAATGTTACACAGGGGGATATCACATCCAGCAGCGCAAATCCTGGATGTTGGATCGCGGCTTTGAGCAAGGGTACTAGGCTCTGTTTATCACCTGAAAATCCACGACCGACAAAAGTGCACCCGAAATTGATGGCTGTCAACACAGGATCAATTGGTGGCTGCTGGTTGACAGCACCGCCTTTGCGGGCAGTACTACCGACGTCTGTTGATGCTGAAAACTGTCCTTTAGTGAGCCCGTAAACACCATTGTTCTCCAGTACATAAAGCATGTTCACGTTACGCCGAATAGCATGGCAGAATTGCCCTAGCCCAATAGACAAAGAATCACCATCTCCAGATACACCGATGTAGTGCAGATCACGGTTCGCGGCGTTTGCACCGGTGACAATCGATGGCATCCTGCCATGTACTGAATTAAAACCGTGCGCCGGCCGTAGAAAATAGGTCGGTGTTTTGCTCGAACAACCAATACCGGATACCTTGGCCACCCGGTGGGGTTCGATTTCAAGTTCAAAATAGGCCTGAATGATTGCGGCAGAAATCGAATCGTGTCCACATCCAGCACATAAGGTCGACATGGCGCCTTCGTAATCGACGATCGACAGGCCCAGTCCGTTCTGTGGAAGCCCCTTCGTAATTCTCGGTTTCTTGATGAAACTCACGCCGCTTTCCCCTGAGTGATTTTATTCAGCAGCGGCTCATAAATATCTTCACAGGCAATGGGCATACCTCCATAGCTGAGAATCGGAATCAGTTTGTCCGCACTCACCCCGGCTTCCGTCTGCAATAAGCTACGCAGCTGTGCATCACGGTTCTGTTCCACGACAAAGATCTGACTGTAATCCGCCAAGAATTCGATCACGGACTTGCTGAACGGAAATGCTCGTATCCGCATGTAGTCCGTTTGCACCCCCTCAGCGGCCAGCTTACTGCGTGTTTCTTGAACCGCTCCCTCACAGCTACCCAGTGTGACAATGGCACAACTGCTTTTGTTCGAAGTTTCGATTACCGGCTCTGGAACCAGCTCCGCCGCCGTATCAAACTTACGGCGCAACCGGTCAACGACTTCCAGATACTCATCGGCGTTTTCGGTATAACCACCCAATTTATTATGCCCTGAACCGCGAATCAGGTAGGCGCCTCTGGGGTGTTCTCCTGGCAATGTCCGGTAACAGATGCCATCCCCATCGACGTCGAGGTAGCGGGCAAAAGCATCCATCTCGCTCAGCTCCCTCGCGTTATACACCTTGCCTCGATCAGGCCGATAGCTGTCATCCCATGTTAACTCCGGACAGGGCCAGTCGTTCATTCCTATGTCCAGGTCCGTCATGACGATTATTGGCGTTTGCAACCGGTCTGCCAGATCAAAAGCAGACACTGCCATCCAGAAACACTCTTCAGGGTTGGCAGGGAAAAGCAGAACATGCCGAGTATCACCGTGGGATGCAAAAGCAGCGGCGAGAATGTCACTTTGTTGGGTTCTCGTCGGCATTCCCGTCGAGGGGCCTGCCCGCTGAACGTCGAATAGGACCAGCGGTATTTCGGTGAAGTAAGCCAGCCCCAGGAATTCCGACATCAACGACACACCAGGCCCGCTGGTAGAGGTAAATGCGCGGGCACCGTTCCATGCAGCCCCCAATGCCATACCTATTGCAGCGAGTTCGTCCTCAGCCTGGATAATGCAATAATTCTGTTCGCCGGTTTCAGGATTCTGTCGCAGCTGTTTGCAAAATTTTCCGAACGCATCAAACAGCGATGTCGACGGCGTGATCGGGTACCAGCTACCAACCGTGGCGCCAGCGTAAACACAGCCCAAAGCAGCTGCTGTGTTTCCATCAATCATGATGTGATTAGTCATGGCATCCATTGGAACCAGACGACTCTCCAATGGGCAATTAAATTCCGTCTTTGAATAATCGTAACCCAGCTCGAATGCCTGCATGTTCGATTCGACCAGATCGGGCTTGTCGGTAAATGTTTCGCTCAATAATTGACGCACAACATCCCGATCAATTTCGATCAGTGCCGCAATAACACCAACATAGGCGATATTTTTCATCAGAATGCGTGCACGAGCACCAGTGAACGACTCGTTGCACATTTTCGACAGAGGTACGGGCAATACAGTGATATCCGATCGATCTTCAAGTTCTGCCCTCGGCCAGCTGGAGTCGTAAATCAGTACCCCGTTGGTGACCACAGACACCAGGTCTTCCGCATAGGTCTGCGCGTTCATCGCAACCATAATGTCGACTTTGCTGGATCGAGCCAGATGGCCTTCTCCTGTTACCCGTATTTCGTACCAGGTGGGCAGCCCCTGGATATTGGATGGAAAATAGTTTTTTCCAACGACTGGAATACCCATGCGAAAAATAGCTTTCATCAGTAGTGTGTTGGCACTGGACGAACCCGTACCGTTCACGGTAGCGATTTGAACTACGAAGTCGTTTATCCGGTCTTTCGATTGCATGCTGCAACCTCTTCATCGATCGCGTAAGGCTTGTCTGTGGCAGCGCGTCCGACACATAAAATGGCGCATCTTCGTTTGTAGCCGGGGCACTCAGACGCTTAACCAGGTCAGTTTTGTCGCCGTTCTCCGTGATGGTCAAGCAACGAACTGGGCAGACATCGATACAGGCGTCACATTCAATACAAAGCTTCGCTGTAAACTCGGTCTGGATGTCACAGTTCAGACAGCGCTCGACCTCCGTCACAAACTGCTCTGCAGAAAACCCAAGCTCTACTTCAATGTTAAGTTCATCAAACCGTTGTTTGAGTTCGACGTGACGCATCCGGCGGCGATTTGAAGGATCATAATCATTGCTGAAGCTCCATTCGTGGATACTCATCTTGGTGCTTATCAGGTTCATACCATGGGGCAAACGCTTATCCAGAGGTTCACCTGAGCAGTGCTTGTGAATGGAAATTGCTGCCTGGTGCCCGTGTTCAACAGCCCAGATGATGTTTTCCGGCCCAAAAGCTGAATCACCTCCAAAAAATATACCTTGGCGAGTTGATTCAAATGTCACTTTGTCGACTTTCGGCACATCCCACTCGTCAAATTCGATCCCGAGGTCACGTTCGACCCAGGGAAAAGCGTTTTCCTGACCAATCGCAAGAATTACATCGTCACAAGCAAGAAATACCTCATCTATGACGGTTGACTGAAGATTTCCGTCTGCATCGATCTGATACTCAAGATGGTCGAATGTCATGCCTTTCAACTGACCGTTTTCAACAATAAATGCCTTCGGTGAATGATTGACGATGATTTCGACTTTTTCCTCCTCGGCATCCTCCAGTTCCCACGGCGAAGCCTTGAAATAACCGCGTGGTTTGCGTGCCATCACCTTGACCGACTCGCCCCCCAGTCTTAGTGCAGTGCGACAACAGTCCATCGCAGTGTTTCCTACACCGATTATGAGCACACGTTCACCGATGTTTTCAGTGTGCTCAAAGGCGACCGACTCAAGCCAGTCAATACCGATGTGGATTCGTTCGGTTTCCTGCCGACCGGGCAGGTCGAGTTCTTTCCCACGCGGTGCACCGGTACCAACAAATACGGCGGCAAAGTCTTCTTCCAGAAGAGCAGCCATGCTGTCGATCCGGTGACCCAGCCGTAGATCCACACCCTGTTCAACAATCATGGAAATTTCATCGTCCAGCACTTGTGCTGGCAGCCGGAAAGCCGGGATATTAGTCCGCATCAGCCCGCCCGCTTGGTCGAACTGCTCGAACATCACGATCTCATAGCCCAGTGGCAATAAATCGTTAGCTACGGTTAACGACGCACATCCAGCACCTATACAGGCAATACGCTTTCCATTCTTTTTTGCGGGTATGGTGGGTAAGTGCGGTCTAATATCATCAGCCAGATCAGCGGCTACCCGTTTCAGCCGGCAGATCGCAACGGGCTCTTCTTCGACTCGGCCACGGCGGCACACGGGCTCACAGGGCCTGTCACAGACTCGGCCGAGTATCGCTGGAAAAACATTTGAACGGCGATTGAGCAGATAGGCATCCGTATAGCGCCCCTGCGCAATCATTCGGATGTATTCGGGAACATCTGTATGGGCAGGACAACCCCACTGGCAGTCCACCACTTTGTGGTAGTACCGAGGGTCAGATGTATCTGTCGGCTTCAAAGCGTTCCCTTGAAAGATAATCTATATCGGGTACTCAGCAAACCAGCCGACTACGCCCAACGGACAGCTCGTGATTCGCGTTCAGCGTATCGAGCACACCGCTACCGGTTGAGCAGAGAATTGTCGAACTAAGCGTGATTAACAGCTCAAGTCACCACTGGGGGTAGCGTTGCACATATAAGCAATGATTATACATACCAAAAGCATTACGTGATGTAAAAACTGCTCTTTCTGGTTAATATTTATTCGACCCAGATCACTGGCTTCAAACTTCCCCCGTAGTGTATTGTCTTTGCCATGAATACCGAGCCAATAGCAGTGCGTTGTTTCAGAGAAACAGACATAGCGCCGCTGGTCCGAATCTTGACCGCGAACGGCCAATATGACTTTCCAGAAGTTGAAGGACCCGAGGCGATGCGTCGCGTCGGGCTGTGCAGTGCGGCTGTTTTTCTATGTGCTGAGATCGATAACAAGGTCGCGGGATGCATACGCGCAACCTATGACGGAGCCCGTGCGATTATCCACCTACTCAGCGTTGATCCACAATTTCAAAAACAGAATATCGGCCGCACCCTGGTTCGTGCTGCTTGCACGGAACTCAAACACCGCGGTGCCCCCACGGTCGCCGTGACTGCTACACAAGACTCACAGTCTTACTGGGAAGGCCTCGACTTTGAGCTACTGCCTGTATTTCTGATGCTCAAAACTGGAGCCCCGTAACCCTGCTCGTGCCCCATCGCTCTAAATCGGAGTTTCAACCAAGCGTCGTCCTATGAACCCGGTACAGACCAGAATGGCAACCTGCTTCAAACTGAGCCACCATCCTCGAATTGCCTCTAGACCGATGAGTCTGCGAACGGCATAGCACACCTAACTGAATCGTTTGCCGGGCTGTTGACGAAAGTGCTGACTGGATGAACTGATAGGTCGGTGTCGCCCGACAACAGCAACTCTTGGGCCTGTTCGGTCTTGGAGACTGACGGATCCAACCATTGTGTCTGGACCGCGCGCGGAAGTATGACCGGCATCCGGTGATGAATGGTGGCTGCCTCACCACTGGCCGGCGTTGTGATTATGCAGAATGTCTCCACCCCCTCGGACGCCGTATGCGCATTGTGTGACCACAGCCCGGCCAGGACGAAAGGCGATTCGTCTGTCCTGCCCAGATGGTAAGGCTGCTTCCGCCCATTGGAGAGCTTCTTCCATTCGTAGTAACCATCACACAGAACCAGACATCGTTGGTATCTGAATGCCTCTCGAAACATCGGTTTCTGGTGGATGGTCTCAGCGCGCGCATTGATGGGACGTATTTTCCCGGGTTCCTTCATCCAGCTCGGCACCAACCCCCAGGTGAGTGAGTCAACTCTGTGCACACCAGTCTCATGTCGCACCACCAGTGCAGCCTGCGAGGGGGCAATGTTGTAGCTTGGTGGCAATGGGTCACTACCCTCAGCCATCAACCCCTCCACGACCTTTGAAAATTCTGACAGCGCACTATGGCGCTCGAACCGTCCACACATTTTCGCCTCACTCACCGCTGTTGACAGCTAAAGCACGATAAACTCACCGACTGTACCACGAGCATACCGTGACGCAGTCGGTACCTTCCAGACACCATGAGCAGTTACGAAAATTATACCCAGACCAGTGCCGTCTACGACCATACCCGGGTGCCGGTGGGTCTGGCGATAATCACAGCCGCTCTGTCTTCTGGCGCCACAAAACCGGATCGGCAGATACTACTGGATGCCGGGTGCGGCACCGGAATTTATACGCTTGCATTAGTCGACCAGGTTCACCGCGTAGAGGCTATCGACCTAAACCGCTCAATGCTGTCGGTGGCCCGGTCTAAAATACGTTCAGCCGCGAAACACGACCGTATCGGGTTCACGCAAGGGTCTATTAGCCAACTACCGTTTGAAACCCACAGCGTCGATGGTGTGATGATGAACCAGGTCCTTCACCATCTGCCTGATCAAGCAGAAGACGGTTGGCCGTTACATCATCAAGTACTCAAAGAATGTGCGCGCGTTCTACGACCCGGCGGCGTACTCATTATCAACAGCTGTACACATGAGCAGCTGGAAAAAGGTTTCTGGTTCTACGAGCTGATCCCCAACGCACGAACAGCTGTCATGCGAAAGATAATTCCTGAGAAAGAATTGGATACCCTGATTTGCGGTGTCGGATTGACTCTGAACGATCGCCTGGTCGATCTAAGCGGTGTACTGCAAGGCGAAAGTTACTTCGACGCTGAAGCGGTACTGAATTACACATGGCGCAAAGGCGATTCGATCTGGACCCTGGCCAGCGATCATGAACTGCAAACCGCCCTGACACAGGTCACCGAACTGGCCGCTAAGAATCAGCTGCAGTCCTTCATGCAGCGATACGATGCCGACCGGCCGGCGCTGGGTCAAACCAGTTTTTCAGTTGCAATCAAGAATTGATATCGGCTGGATAGCCCTGAGTAATCAGCTCGTAGCAGCGGTCGCTTTTGAGTCACCGCGCCCATACAATGGTGAATCGACAATGTTATGCCACAGTCATCAGTTGTCTTCTAGATGAAAACAGTCCTTAGAATTCTCCTGCCAGTTATTGTCGTGGCATTGGGTGTTGCGGGCTTTGCACTGCTGAAATCGAGCGCACCGGTTGATCGCCCGCTCGAACCCAGTGCGCGGGTTTGGTCAGTCGCTGGTGTCGCTGTCGAATACAAACACTTATCGCCTACGCTTCGTCTCTACGGTCGAGTCGAATCCCCCCGGGAAACTCGACTGCGCTCGGCGGTGCCCGCGGACGTTAAGGAACTGACTGCCCTGTCGGGAAGCGTGGTGACCAAAGGCGAGCTATTACTGCGGCTGGACGACCATGACCTTAAGCTAATGCTGCGCCAACGAAATGCCGAAGTTGCAGACATCGAGGCACAGATCGAAAGTGAAAAAAAGCGCCATGGATCAGACATCACAGCACTGAAACATGAGCGCGCGCTCTACGACCTGGCGGAGCGTGCCCTCAAAAGAGCCGAACGTCTTGCCCAGACCCAGGCTGGCACCCAAGCAAGAGTTGATGAGGCGCAACGCGCCTTACGCCTCCAGGCTCTCGCCCTGACCAATCGTCAGCGAGCCGTCAGCGACCATAGCCCCCGACTGGCCCAGCTTGATGCACGGCTGAACAGGAGCAAAGCTGTTCGCGACCAGGTTCGTAGAGACGTACAACGTTCCGAGCTGACAGCGCCGTTTGATGGACGCATTACTGCGGTACACGTTTCCCCAGGCGACCGCGTGCGTCCGGGTGATCGCCTGATCGATTTATTTGATACCAATTTCGTTGAACTGCGCACACAGGTTCCTAATCGGTACCTGCCTACCCTCCGACAGGCTCTGAACCACGGCAGTGCCGTCACTGCGACGATAGAACTTAACGGCAACGCGATCGCACTGGAACTTAACCGGTTGGCCGGCAAAATCGAAAGGGGTCAGGGAGGAGTAGACGCCTTTTTCAACATCATTGGCGAAAAACACCTGATTGAACTTGGTCGCACGGTATCGGTATTCGTCGACCTTCCGGAGGAAGCGAACGTCTTTGCCCTACCGGCGACAGCCGTCTACGGGGCCAATAACGTTTACCGCATTCAAAACAACCGGCTGTCGATGGTTCAAGTTGAGCGGGTCGGTGATTATCGTAATGGACAGTGGGGCAGCTGGATCCTTTTCCGCAGCGAAAACCTCACCGAGGGGGACATGGTATTGGCCAACCAGTTACCGAACGCTGTAGAGGGCCTGAAAGTAGACATCCTGACTCAGACTGACTGACATGTCGTTAAAACCGAGAAATGACCTGCTCGGTCTGCTGGCGCGTCATCCGGTTGCTGCCAACCTGATGATGGCGATGATGATCATCGCCGGTATTTGGGGTCTTTCAAAACTAAACGCCCAGTTCTTTCCTAATTTTGATATCGACTTTGTTTCAGTCAAGGTCGTCTGGGTCGGTGCAAGTGCTGAAGACATCGAGAAACTCATAACCGAACCGCTCGAACAGCAGTTGCGAGGGGTTGATCGCGCCAAGGAGCTGCGGTCTCGGTCTGTAGACGGACTGTCGCTGGTCACCCTTGAATTCAAAGAAGGCACCGACATGGGCCTTGCCGTCGACCAGGTCAAAGAACAGGTTGACCTGGTCCGCAATCTGCCGGCGACTGCTGAAACACCGGAGATTGGCCGCATTATCAATTACGAACCCATTGCGAGCGTGCTCATCGCAGGACCCGACGATCCCCGCGGTCTACGCAGCATCGTACGCCGTTTTGAACGTGAACTGCTTGAACGGGGCATCTCGAATATCCGAATTTTCGGCCTACCGGAAGAGGAAATCGCAATCCAGATCCCCTCAGAAACGCTGCGCGAGCTGGGTATATCGTTGGAGGAGATTGGCAGGCGGGTCGGTGCGGCGTCACGCGATTTGCCGGTGGGCGTAATCGGTCGGGGGGAGTCAGCCCGGCAGCTTCGCTTCAAGGATCAACGTCGGGGTGAGCTCGCCTTTGCAGACCTGCCCGTCATCGCAGCTGAGGACGGTCGTCTGCTGACACTGGGCGATATCGCCGATATCCAGCGGCGGCCGCAGAGCGCGCAGACAACGGTCACCTATCGTGGCCGGCCGGCCGTAGAAATGAGGCTGTCGCGTTCCAGGGATGCAGACAGTTTGAAATCAGCCCGAATCATGCGCGAGTGGGTCGAGCAAACCCGGCCCTTGCTGCCGACCGGGTTTGAACTCAATGTCTACGATGAGCGCTGGGGCTACATTAAGGACCGGATCAATTTGCTACTCAAAAACGGTGCCAGCGGTCTGGTCCTGGTCATACTGATACTTTACTTATTCCTGAACGTGCCAGCAGCCAGTTGGGTCACGGTCGGAATCCCAACCTCTTTCATGGCAGCACTGGGTGCACTTTATGTTTACGGTGGGTCAATCAACATGATCAGTCTGTTTGGCCTGATCATGACGCTCGGCATCATTGTCGATGATGCTATTGTTGTCGGGGAAGATGCTGTGACGCATTTTGAACGTGGCGACAGCCCGCTAACAGCGGTACAACAAGGCGCGCAAAGGATGCTGGCACCGGTACTCGCATCGTCACTGACAACGATTGCTGCATTTATGCCGCTACTGTTGGTAGGTGGCATTATCGGCATCATCCTGCGAACGCTGCCGATGGTAGTGATCTGCGTTATCTTGGCCTCCTTAGTTGAAGCGTTTCTTGTTTTACCCGGTCATCTTCGGGGCACTTTCACTCGCGTCGGGAGCTATTCTCCGCGGCGGCTGAGAAAAAAACTCGACGACGGATTTGTCCGGTTCAGAGAATCTCTTTTCCGCCCCGCGATCGTCGCGGGTGTTCGATATCGCTGGTTGACGGTAGCGCTGGCAACTGCGATTTTCATCGTCAGTATCGGCTGGATCGCCGGCGGCCGTATTGCGTTCAATTTTTTCCCAGTTGCCGAGGGGCCTATATTTTTTGCCAACGTTGATTTCGTCGCAGGGACACCGCAGAAACATGTCGCCGACCATCTTGCCAAGGTAGAACAGGCATTGTGGGACACGAATGATCATTTTGGAGGTGGCCTGGTGGTAACAGCGATTTCACGACTGGGCCTGGGAGAAAGCGGGGATTGGGAACGACGCAGAAGCGAAAATATCGGTTCTGTACTGGTTGAACTGGTTAAACCGGATGCGCGCACAGTCCGCAACAGAACCTTCATCGAAGAATGGCGGGCCCGGATCCCTGACGCTCCCGGACTTGAAAATCTGTCGATCAAGGAACCGACTGCCGGGCCACCGGGACAGGACATAGAGGTTCAGATCACGGGCTCGAGCCTGGTAGCAGTCAAATCAGCAGCGGTAACACTCAAAAATGTATTGATCGATATCCCGGGTGTGTCGGGTGTTGAAGACGATATGCCGTATGGCCGCGAACAACTGATACTTCGCCTGACGCCAACTGGTGAAGCGTTGGGCCTGTCCGTCGAAAATCTGGGCCGGCAACTTCGGGCGGGTTACGAAGGCTACCTGGTACAGGTCATGGCCGATAACAACGATGAAGTCGAGGTTCGTGTGGTCTTGCCTGACCATGAAAGAAATCGGCTGGACAGCCTCGACGAATTTGAAGTCATGCTGCCGGGTGGCGGAACAGTCCCATTTGCCAACGTTGTTACGCTTCAGACCAGACGTGGCTTTGATTCTATCCGGCATGTCGAAGGCAACCTGGCCATAACCGTGACCGGTGACGTCGATGAGGCAGTCAACAACGATAACCGGATCATCGCCAACCTAAAGCAAAACACTCTGTCCGAACTTGAACAACGCCACGGCGTCAGGTTTTCGTTTGAAGGTCGGCAAGCGGACCAGCGTGAAACGCTGAGCGACATGAAGCGCGGCGCAATTCTAGCGCTGGTGCTGATCTATCTCGTTCTGGCGTGGGTCTTCGGATCCTATGGCTGGCCATTGCTGGTCATGATGATTATTCCGTTCGGTCTGGTGGGTGCGATCTGGGGCCATATGCTGATGAATATCGACCTGACTATTCTCTCGATGTTCGGGTTTTTCGGCCTCGCCGGCATCGTGGTCAACAACTCAATCATCTTGGTGGTGTTTTACAAACAGATTCGAGCTGACGGTCTTGATCCCGAGCAGGCGGTGGTCGAAGCCGCCTGCCAACGCCTGCGGGCCGTGCTGTTAACTTCGCTGACGACCATCGCAGGGCTAACGCCCCTGTTGTTTGAGACCTCGCTTCAGGCGCAGTTCCTGATCCCAATGGCGACTTCGATTGCCTTTGGTCTCGCGTTTGCTACGCTGCTGGTTCTGTTCCTGGTCCCCGCTCTGCTTATGATCTACGAACACTCATTCTTTGCACGCCACTCGGCCTCATTAGCAACTCATTCATCGCCTTAGTGTTAACAGCATCCGTTCTCAATTGATAAGTAGTTCTACTATTAAGAAGAACCGTAATGAGGAATATCGGGCTGATGAACTCAGGATAGGCCCTGTAAACAAGTACTTCGGGCGCCACGGGCGAGCAGCATCAACAGGGGGCCGATAAAAACAAAATGGCGCGTAAAATTAATTCTTGATTGATAGGGTTTCTATCTCGGGCGGCTATATACTTCCCATCGCTACATAATTCAACTTAGGAGGATTGGATGAAAAAAACCACACTTATTGGCATAGGGGCGTCACTTATGCTTGCCGCGGCTAGCGCCGCCGCCGATATCAAAGTCGGCTTTATCGGTTCGCTCAGTTCCGATACTGGACTTAGTACCTTACGTGGCGCCGAAATTGCCGTCGAAGAACTCAATGCCGCGGGTGGCGTGCTCGGTGGGCAGAAGATTGCTCTGGTTACTGCTGATACCGGAGAAGACGTCACTGAAGGTATAAAGGCTTACGAGTACCTGGCTGAGACCGAGGAAGTAGACTTTGTGATTTCCGGTTCCATCGACGATGTATCTTTGGGTTGGTTACCCCGTATGCAGGAGTATCGTATTCCCACCCTGGATACCTGGACGTCCTATATCGGCATCATCGACATGATTGTTGAGGATCGGGATGCCATGCGTCCTTATTTCATGAACATTGCGTCCGACGAAGCACTAGCTACTTTGTATATCAGCTTTGGCGCCGATGTGCTGAAGGCGAAGATGGGTTTTGAATCCGTAGTGGTGCTTGCAGAAGACACTGCATTCGGCCAGGCGATAACGGGCCTGGTAACCGAGGCGTTGGCACCGGTGGCTGGTATAGAGGTGAAGGATGTTATCAGTTATGACATTAATACCGTGGATTTCGCGCCGGTTTTTGCGAAAGCACAGAACAGTGGAGCCGACTTTATCTACCAGATCAGTTCGGTAAACAGCCAGGTGATGTCTTCACAGTACGTGAAATTACAGGTACCAATGGCGATGACCGGTGTTAACGTCTCTGCGCTGGGCCTGGAGTACTGGGATGACACCGGCGGCAACGGTGGCGGGATTTCTACCCTGTCTCCCCTCCCGTCCGTAGGTTTCGCCCTGGATCCGGTCAGTCAGGCTTTCGTAGATACCTATCAGGCCAAGTACACCAGCCGACCGAAGATTCCTCACTTCAATGGGTTCAATGCCTACCACGGACTGAAACAAGCCATGGCGGCAGCGGAGGAAGCCGGCGGTTTCAAGGATGTGGATGCCTGGGCTGCGGCGATGCTAAAGCAGGACCTGAAACTTGAGAAAGATGGCCAACTTTGGCTTCGTTATGGTTTCTGGGACTATGACACCGTCGAACCCGTAACCGGTCGTACTTATCCGCACAACGCCTACTTCGACCTGGCGGCACCCTATGACTTTGCCCAGCCTTCCATGGTAGTCGTGCAATGGAAGGAAGATGGCACCGTGGGTGTGGTGTACCCCTTCGAATATGCCAATACCGAATTCACGCTGCCAAGCTGGGTTCCGGAAAAATAAGAAACAATCTTCTCAATTGGCGGGCCTTTCGGCCCGCCTGCTCTTTTAGCTCATCGCAATGTTCCCGATAATCATTCAGGGATTACTTTTGAGTGGTCTGTATGCGCTCATCGCAATGGGCTTTATGCTGATCTTTTCGATTGGCCGGACTTTGAATCTGGCATACGGCGCCTACCTGATGATCGGTGGCTACGTTTATTTCTGGATCTCCCAGCAACTGGGATTCCCACAAATCATTGGCTTTTTCGGCGCTATAGCTGTCGGAATTCTTATGGGTCTGATGAAATATCAGTTTATCGTCAGACCGCTTAAAGGCCACCATGTGGCCGTGGAAATCTCCACCCTAATACTCGCGGTGGTGTTGCAGGCGGGTATCGTTCTGGTGTTCGGCGATAGTTCCAAGATCTTACTACCCATCGTGCCGGGTGTGGTTCGTGTTGCAGGTGCAACGGTCACCTACAGCATCCTTACTGCCACTGTCATCAGTTGGTTGATCATTACCATCTTGTACCTTTTTGTCCGCAGAACACATACCGGACGCGCCATGCAGGCCGTGTCCATGGATCAAAAAGGGGCGGCTATATCGGGTGTGGATGGCGATCGTATCAATCTGATCACGTGGGGATTGTC
>LUSG01000065.1 GCA_001629395.1 Gammaproteobacteria bacterium REDSEA-S15_B12
CTACCCGGGTATTGAATGAGGCCATGGTGAACTCACAAGAAAGATTGTCGGCGACCACTATATCGAGAAAAGTGTCTACGGCATCTTTTCCCTGTGCACCTGCTATTTCGGCCACAGTTAATCCTTCCAGGTGTTTTAGAGGGTTGGTTTGTGCCTCATGCAGGGTAATGCGTTCCCAGTTGCCGAATGCCAGCGGGTTTTTGAGTTCTTCTCGGAATTGGTCTCTAAATGCTCGGTCCTTATAGACTGCTATCTGGGCGTTCTCTGTCGTGTCCTCGAACAATCGTTTCCAGGAAGGGAAAGCGGCGAAGGAGAATGGGTTACGCATGTTGATTTCGCGGGTCAAAGGCAAGGGTGATGTCTGTGGTCGGGCACCTTTCTTAATCATCGGTGCTGCTCGTCGCAATGTATCGCGAACGGCTTCAGAGATATCATCCCGGTCAAACAGTGCGATGAACGTTACCGGGCGGCCGCTGTGATCGAGGAGGAAGTCAAGGAGTTCACATTGTTCTTCCTCTAGTACGCCAATTTGACGGGTGAGTGCTACTTCGATTGCACCTTTGCCACGAGATTTCAGAACATTGGCGTAGGCTTTAAGTTCATTTCTGCTTGCATTCCGGCAGGCGAGGGGTCGGCCTTGAAAACCCAGATGTTGGTTCAGAATGGTGCTTGAGAAGCCGAATGCACCGACGTCCATCGCTTCGCCAAGAAGCGCCTGGATGTCGCGAGTCTCTTTGGGTGTTGCAGCACGTTCCAGTGATTCTGTACCCATCACGTAGTGGCGAAAAGGCGTAAGTGGTGCGAGAAATGCAAGATTCAGGGTGGGTTCGCGTCGTTCAGCAGCATTCATATATTCGGGAAAGGTTTCCCAGTCCCAGGTAATGCCTTCTTCCAGGACGTCGTACGGTATGGCTTCGACATTGACCAGATCACGCATGGCAATTTCGCGAGATTCCAATTTACATGGAGCAATGCCTACTCCGCAGTTACCTACGACCACACTGGTGACACCGTGCCAGGACGAAGGTGTGACGGCACCATCCCAGCAGATCTGCGCATCATAGTGAGTGTGAGGATCGATAAACCCTGGGGCCACGACTGTACCTTCGGCATCGATAACCTGGTTCGCTGGACCATCTATTTCGCCGACTTCGATTATTTTTCCATCCGTGATGGCCACGCTACCATGGCGGGCTGCAGTGCCAGTGCCGTCGATCAATGCCCCGTTCTTGATTAAAACGTCGTACCCCACAGTATTCTCCTAGTGAGTGAATCTATTTGTAGCAGGCGCGAATCTCTGGATACACTTCTTCAACACGGGCCAGGGTACAAAGATTAACGTTAAATGTAACCTAGATATGCGATAACTTGTTTAACTTGGTTCACATAAAGGCGTAACATCAGCAGTAACTGTACTGCTATCCTGAACAGCAAATTACTGAAGGAGGATTTCTTTATGGATTTCGCAGGCAAAGTGGCATTGGTAACTGGGGGCGGTAATGGGATTGGCCGTGCGACTGCCCTTGGATTTGCTGAGAGAGGTGCCGCAGTCGTGGTTGTCGATCTGGACAGTGACGCAGCGGCTGAAACGGTCAGACTAATTACAGAAGACAATAAGACTGCGTTTGATGTATGTGCCGATGTGACCCGTACGGGCGATGTGCAGACCTATGTCGAAGCCACCTTGCAGAAACACGGACGAATAGACTGTTTTTTTAATAATGCCGGCATTGAAGGACGTGTTGCTCCTACCGCTGAGTATGACGAAGATGTATTCGACAGTGTTATTGCGGTCAATGTAAAGGGGGTGTTCCTTGGTCTTCGGCATGTCTTACCAGTGATGCTTGAGCAGGGTGCTGGAACCGTTGTAAATATGGCATCGATCGCAGGTCTGGTTGGTTCTCCTGGTATGCCTGCGTATGTGGCATCAAAGCATGCCGTGATCGGTTTAACAAAAGTTGCCGCTGGTGAGGTGTCCAGCGAGGGGGTGCGTGTTAACGCGGTTTGCCCGGGTCCAATCGATACCCGAATGATCAATGAACTGGCAGCGCAGGTGAATGCGGACGATCCCAGTGCGGTACGGACAAGCTACGAATCGAGCATACCGCTTGGCCGTTTTGGTAAAGCTGTAGAAGTCGCAAATGTGGTATTGTTTTTGTGTTCTGACCTATCGAGTAATGTCACCGGTGCACAATATGTTGTTGATGGTGGTCGAGTCGCGAGCCCCAAAGGCGTAACGAGCCAGTCAGAATTACAAGTAGATCTCCGGAGGGCCGATGGCTGATTTCATTCGAGTTGATGCACATGTTCACCTTTATCGAACACCTGAAGAGGGTTATGCCGAAAAAACAGGGTACGAAGTCTGGGAATATGGAGTGCAAGACGATGTTCATCAGTCTGATTGTGTAGGTACCGTTGATGAGCTGTTACAGCAGATGCGGTCTACACAGATCAGCAAAGCCGTCATCGTGAATTTGTTTTCGGCTACGGTCAACCGCAAAATTGCGGTGGCATCACTCGACGATGGCATGAGCGAAAGCGAAACAGCAAAACGCACGGCGGATATCGATGACTGGATCCGCCGTGAGGTCATCTCGTTTAACCAATGGAATTGTAGTCTTTCCCGACAACATCCAGAGTTGGCAGCCTTTGTAGCTGCCGACGTCAATGCCTTGCCTGGATCGCTCTGTGCCGAACACATCAGGGATATGATCGAGAACCATGCGGCTGCGGGAGTTAAGCTTCACGGCGCGTTTCAGGGTTTTGATATGTCGGACGAGCGTTTATGGCCGACGTATCAAGTCTGCCAGGACCTCAACGTGCCCATCATTGCGCATTCGGGCCCTGATCGGGAGAGCAAAGGATTTGCCGAACCACGCGCCTTTGCTAAGATGCTGGATTCTTTTCCGCAACTTCGCATGGTGGTTGCGCACCTGGGTGGGGGCACTTGGACGCAGACATTGGATATCGCGAAGGCTTACCCCAATACATATTTCGATTGCTGTGAAATCATTGAGTGGACCCAGAGCGATAACGGCCCGACTGAAAAGCAACTCGCACAACTGATCCGGGATATCGGGTCTTCCCGAGTAATGATGGGCTCAGATTTCCCCTGGTACGACCTGGATCACTCTATCGACCGTGTGTTCAGCTTGCCGATCCTATCGATGGAGGAAAAAGAGAGAATCATTGGCGCCAATGCAGTCGATATACTGGGTCTTTGATAGCTTTTTCCCGCCGAATTCTGCGCCCGGACCTTTGGCAGCGTATTGACCCTCAGCCCAATGCCCCGCCGGCCATGGTCAGAGATTGGGCTGGATGGTTGAATTGGGCGGCAAGCGTTCGCAGGGTGTTGTGAAACTCGTCTCGATTGACCGAGCACTGTTGTAGATGGCGTACACCTGCAGTCGGATCAAAAGCTGTGCGGCCGTGTAGGACCCTTTGGTTATCGAACAGGTGTAGATCACCCGGCACCATCAAGCAGGCGAATGTGAGTGCCTCCGAGTTCACAATGCTCCAGAACGCCTTAATCGCTTTATAGATCGGCTCCATCAGATCTTCTGGCAGATCCTGAGGGGGAATGGTTCGGTCAGTAAAGCGGATGCCTTCCACATCCCCATCGATATCCAGGGCGATGATTCGCCGGTGGGACTGCATGTCTTCTTCAGGCAGTGATCGACGCTGGAAGAAAACAGGTACGCGGCACAAAATATCAAACGACGCAGGATCACTTTCTTTCAATACTTGAGCCGCCTTGAAGCCATCAACCAGAATGGTTTCACCACCGTCGTCCAGTGAAGCGGCCAGGCAGTGAAACAGGGTGATTCCGGGTACGGCGTGGCGATAGCTTTCGTCAGTGTGTGGGCCGAGATACTTACCGGTGTTGGATCCTAGCGTGAGGTTGGTGCCTGTTCTCACGTCGAACACCCGACCATAGTTGTTCAGATGAACACTGCCGAAATGTTCGGCCACAGTCGCCACGGTCCCCGGTGCTAGCGGTACCTCCTTGAGTCTGGCAATGCCAAAGTCTCGAATGGACAGGGTAATCTGTAGGATGGTTTCAGGGTTATTCAGGTCTGAAAACAGGTAACTTGGAATTTCTCCCGTATTGCCGGCATGCCACAAAACAGGAGTGGGTTTGCGTTGTCGACGGGTCGCACTATCGTAGGCGCTGCCTAGCAATGTTGGTAGATTGTGGGTGGTTTCAATCTGACCATCTGCCCAGCGGATTTCCAGGGTATCGTTTTTGATTTCGAAACTCTCAACCACCAGAGATTCTGGATCGTCTGGCAGGAGATCGATTTTTACCGCGGTGTCATTGGGCATACCGTCCGGGCAGCGGGCATTGTGCCGCAGCCATATGTAATGGAAAGTGTGGGACAGGCCCGAAGGCCAACGGACAGTCAGTTTTCGTTGTTCAGCATCGATCGATGCGCTGGCAGATGTTGAGGACGGATTCATACAGGTTGGTGGGTCTGAAGGTTTTTTCTGGCACACTTCGAAAATATTTTGTCAGCTGGGCTAACCGGGTGCAAACGCCTCCAGTGTTCTTTCGGCTGTATCCAGGTCATCCGGGCTATGGACTGGCTGGATGCATACATGGGTGGCGCCAGCATCGAAGTGTTCATCCAGTCGTCGCTGGATCTTATCTTCGTTACCCCACACAACCATGGCATCGATAAATCGATCGCTACCACCGTTGTCGAGATCGGTCTCACTGAATCCCAGGTTGTGCCAGCACTGTCGGTAGTTTGGCAGACCCAGATAGCGTTCGAGTTCACGCCGGGCCAGTGCCCGGGCCTCGCTCGGTGATTCCTCCAGGCAGACTTTCTGTTCGACTGCCAGCCATTTGTCCGCGCCGAGAATGCTTTTGGCGCTTGCTGTGTGTTCCGGGGTGACGTTATAGGGAATAGCGCCGCGTGTCAGTTCAGCCGATAGAGCCAGCATTCTGGGTCCCAGTGCTGCCAGGACCACGGGCCAGGTCAAGCCGTCGGCCGCTTCAGAATACAGTTTCTCCAGGTAGGTGCGCATGGTTGCCAGCGGTTTGGTATAGGTGTGTCCCCGAACCTGTTCGACCAGGGGTACGTGCGATACACCGAGGCCGAGTACGAACCGGTTGTCAGAGACCGCCGACAGGGTATGCAGGCCCTGTCGTGACGCATACGCATCGCGTGCATAGATATTGGCGATAGAACTACCGATACAGATCGTTTTGGTCTGCGCCAGTAAAAAACTTCCCAACGCCATGGATTCAAACCCGCGGGCCTCGGAGTACCACAACGTGCCATAGTTCAATGACTCCACTTTTTGAACAAAACGCCGCCACTGCACCGGTGTCAGTTTGTCGGCGGCATACCAGACGCCTAGTTTGCCCAGATTCATGGGGTTCCCTATTCTGAGAGCAAAAATGAAGTGTAGCAGTGGCGCGATTACTAGACGTAACTATCGGTGGTCTGATACGCGCAGGTTTGTTTCAGCGAACGGTACGCCTCAGTGTCTCACCAGGCAGTGTAGCCCCCATCAATCAGCAGATCCGCGCCGGTCATGAATGTGGAATCTTCACTGGCCAGGAAAACGGCGGCCCGGGCAATCTCGTCAGGCT
>LUSG01000066.1 GCA_001629395.1 Gammaproteobacteria bacterium REDSEA-S15_B12
GGCATATTTACAGCATAGAACCCCAGCTCGATGGCCTTACGAACAATCTCTTGGCGTAACTCCGATGATACCTGATCGGCTTTTTCGACTTCATCCTCGTGTGGGTACAGCTCCTGCTCAACGAAGCGGCGGACGCTTTCGATCAGCATTTTCTGTTCTTCGGTAACGGTAAATTCCATTCGTTGTCACTCCCATTGCACTAGAGCAGCAACAGGCAATTTTGATCCTCACAGAATGATTCGGCCAGCCCGCGCTCTGGCAACCGCGCTGATGCTAGCGTAAGTCAACGCATCATGCATCCACGGCTGATCGGAGCCACACCTGATCGTGTGGCAAGGGCGTGCATCAAATACCTGATACGACACAAACTACGGGCTGTTAATTTGCCCCTATCGCTACAGATTCAGGGCCTGACGGGAGAACTAGTGAGAAACTACAGGTCGGGTAAAACTGATAGGTGCACTCTGCTCATCTTCAAACGAGACCAATTCCCACGCCTGGGGCTGTGCAGCAAGCTCCCGAAGCAGTCTGTTGTTGAGGTAGTGTCCAGACTTGTGTGCAATGAACGATCCCACCAATGGGTAACCCAGAAGGTACAGGTCCCCGATTGCATCGAGGATTTTATGTCGCACAAATTCGTCACCGTATCGCAGTCCGTCTTCGTTCAGGATGTGATACGCATCCATCACAATCGCATTATCAAGGCTACCGCCTCTTGCCAGTCCAACGTCCTGAAGTGCCTCAACATCCTGTAGAAACCCGAAAGTACGGGCACGACTGATCTCTTTCATGAAAGAGGTGGTCGAAAAATCAATGCTCGCACTCTGGCCAGATGACTTCAGGATTGGATGATCAAAATCAATATTGAAAGTCACCTTAAATCCTTCAAAAGGTTCAAAACGGGCCCACTTTTCACCGTCGTGCACCTCAATCACTTGTTTGATTCGGATGAATTGCTTAGGGGTATTTTGCTCCTGAAGCCCTGCTGACTGAATGAGGAAGACAAAAGGAGCGGCACTGCCATCCATGATCGGAACTTCTGCTGCCGTCAGGTCGACCCATGCATTATCGATGGCAAGACCCGCAAAGGCGGACATCAGGTGCTCGACTGTCGACACGCGGGTACCGCATAATTCAAGCGTTGTAGACAGTCGGGTATCGGAAACAAGATCCGGCGACGCATTGATCTCAACTACCGGGTCAAGGTCAATACGTCGAAATACGATACCGGTGCCCGCGGGGGCAGGGCGCAGTGTCAAATAGACCTTCTCACCCGTATGCAGGCCTACGCCGGTCGCGCGAATGACATTTTTTAGGGTTCTTTGCCTGATCATGCGCCCTGTTCCTGATTTGTTATTGGGTCGAATTCAGTGCCAAAAAGGCAGATTTCAGACATGCCCTTAATAGTACATTAGTATTCCCTAATTGTGTACCTGTTTTACAATATTTTTACCACTTTTTTTGCATTTTCGTCGATTTTCTCCTAGATCGTTAAATTCATTGGGTTTTATTCGGCCTGGCGTCTCAAAAATGCGGGTATGTCCAGATAATCCATATCGACAGCGGCATTACCTTCGGCCAGACCAGATGCCTGAGAACGGCGTCGAATGACCGTGGGGGTATCCAGATCCGGAAAAGGTTCTTCTTCGGGTGCATTTCCGCCCGCATCTTCCTTCACCAAATGAACATCGGGTCTTGCCGTACCCTTGCGGATGCCTGTCGCCACCATAGTAACCCGGAGATCCCCCTCCATGGCCGAGTCTAGTGTGGTTCCGATCACCACCGTGGCATCTTCCGATGCATAGTTACTCACGACCTCTCCAATGTGTGCATACTCATCAAGTGTCATGTCTGGACCTGCGGAAACATTAACCAATAGTCCTCGTGCACCATAGATATCGACGTCTTCGAGTAGCGGGCTTGATACTGCACCATGGACGGCATCGATGGCACGATCCGGCCCCGTTGCAGTCGCTGAACCCATCATTGCCATACCCATCTCCAGCATCACTGTCTTGACATCTGCAAAATCAACGTTAATCAATCCTGGCCGCGTTATTAACTCTGAAATGCCTTGTACAGCATTGAATAGAACTTCGTTGGCTTTACCAAAGGCGTCCAGCAAAGTCACCTGCCCCCCCATAACTTCGAGAATCCGCTCGTTGGGAATAATGATCAGTGAATCGACTAACTCACTCAGTTCATTGATGCCTTGGTCTGCCGCCTCTATGCGTCGTCGGCCCTCGAATTTGAACGGCCGGGTGACAATAGCAACCGTCAGTATTCCCTTCTCTCGTGCCAACTGAGCAATCACAGGTGCAGCACCTGTACCCGTGCCACCACCCATACCGGCTGTCAGGAATACCATATCCGTATTGTCGAGCACCTCGGCAATCTTGTCCCGATCTTCAGTCGCCGCCTGCCTGCCGACATCCGGGTCTGTTCCAGCACCCAGCCCCTTGGTCAGGTTCTCGCCAAGCTGAAGAACTTTTGATACCCCTGAGCGCCTGAGAGCCTGAGCATCAGTATTGGCGTTAATAAACTCAACACCTTCTAGGTTTGCCGACAACATGTGATCAACTGCATTACCACCGCCACCCCCAATTCCCAGCACCTTAATGACAGCCTGCTGGCCTGTAGTTTCCATCAGTTCAAACATGATTAAGCTCCTTTCGCCAGGGTTAAACGTTATTACATAAGTAAAAAATGCAACAGCCCGAAATCTTTCGAACCCCTAATTCCAAATCATCGTAAATACCGATACGCATGGATTACTCTTCCGTGAAATACTTGGTGAACCAACTTCTCATACGCTGTATCGGTTGATCTGCCCATACAAATACCTTTTTACGCGTCTCCGGTCTGCTCTGGTATTGATGGCCAAACAGCAGCAACCCAATACCAGTGGCATAGATTGGACTTCTCATCACTTCACTCAGCGTACCTGTGTAGTGGGGCACACCAAGCCGAACGGGCAACTGGAAGACTTCTTCCGCCAACTCAACCATACCTTCCATTTTTGAACTGCCCCCAGTTAACACAATCCCTGCCCCCAATAGGTCTTCGTATGCACTTCGACGCAACTCGTCTTGCACCAGCAGGAAAAGCTCTTCAGCACGTGGCTCTACAACGTCTACCAACTGGGATAGGGCAAGCTTACGCGGTGCACGGTCGCCGACACTGGGTGTATCGATCAACTCACCCTCCGGCGCCAGCCGTGCCATTGCATAAGCAAACTTTTTCTTGATCTCTTCGGCGGCCTGGGTTGGAGTCCGAA
>LUSG01000067.1 GCA_001629395.1 Gammaproteobacteria bacterium REDSEA-S15_B12
TAAATAACCTTTACATCTCGCCCCAGACGGGAGATGTTCTTGATCTCAAACCGTACCCGGTTCTCGATATTGCGTATGCCGCGTATAACAAACATACCCCGGCCGCTACTGCCCAGTATATCCGGAGAACTGTAGACAATTATCTCGTCAACCATATCCCTGGCAATAAATGCACCGGCTACACCAGCACCGGCTTCAACCATCACTTCGTTGGCCTTTTTTTCTGCCAGCAATGTGAGCAACCGATCTAGGTCCACCCGACCGTCGTTGCCAGTCATCTGAATACACTTGGTTCGTTCATCAAAATTGTAATCAGCTGCCGGCTGAGCTGAAGTTACAACCAATACCGGACCATCAACGTTGAATAGTTCAACATCCGGTTCCAGACGTGCATTTCCATCCAACACCACACGCAAGGGCTGTTTGACTGGTGCATCAACCCTGGCATTTAGTCTCGGATTGTCTTCAATCACTGTCCCAATACCAGTTACCAGTGCACAACTGCGGCGGTTCTTCCATCCATGGTCGCGGCAACCTTTACACGCACCAATGGGCGGCCTTTGAGCATACGCAATTCGAAACCTGAATTAAGTGCCCTCGCTTCGGATTCACAAACACCAGAAACTACATCTATGCCAGATTCCCGCAAACTTTTAATTCCTTTTCCAGCAACCTTTGGATTGGGATCGATTGCACCGACAACAACCCGTTTTATCCCTGCGTTCACGAGGGCTAATACGCATGGACCGGTTCTGCCAGTGTGGTTGCACGGCTCTAAGGAGACATACAGTTGTGCGCCGCGTGATGCCGTTCCGGCATGATCAAGGGCTACGATTTCGGCGTGTGGCCCACCTGCTTGTGAATGCCAGCCTTCACCGACAACTACATCATCCTTAACGATGACGCAACCCACTCTTGGGTTGGGTTTAGTCGAATACAAGCCCTTTTCGGCCAAAGCGAGGGCCTGCTGCATGTATCGTTTGTCTCGATCATTTTCGATAGGACTGTGTGTCATGTTTTGTCGACCGCCCCACCGGAGCTGAGCAATGAAAGTTGGTCCCTGTCTATCACCTGGTCTTTGGCATGTCGCAAACGCTCCACCTCATCAGCAAATGCTGAAACATCTTCAAAACTACGATAGACAGACGCGTACCGAACATAAGCCACTTCGTCTATTCCGCGCAAGTTTTCCATAACAAACTGGCCAATCAACGAGGACGGCACTTCCCGTTCGCCGGAAAATCTCGCTGATTGTTCGATTGCGAGCAGTAAGGATTCGATTTGGTCCTGACCGACAGGACGTTTTTCCAGTGCCCGCATAATGCCGCGCCTTAACTTCTCTTCCTCCCAGGCTTCACGTCTCCCGTCACTTTTGATCACTCGGGGTTGCTGTACTTCAAGGCGTTCGAATGTTGTAAAACGATGGCCGCAGTGCTTGCAGGCCCGTCGCCTGCGGACGGTATCACCCCCGTCACTCAGTCGGGAATCGATGACGCGTGTAGCGTCTGATGTGCAGCTGGGGCAGCGCACGTTGGCCCCCTTTCAGAGCAGAAGCACCGCTGCATCACGGCAGCGAGTCTGCTTCCTCTCCTTCTTTTTTGATAACCAGCATATCGTCGCGCGTGATACGCAGACTAAGCACCACTGGGCTTGCCACAAAAATCGACGAATATGTTCCAACCAGTATGCCGATCAACAGAGCCACCGCAAAACCTTTGATAATCTCTCCGCCGAGCAGAATAAGCGTGACCACGACCAACAGGGTTGTCAACGAGGTCAACAACGTTCGCCTGAGAGTCTGATTGATCGCAGTGTTCATGATGTCGACAACTGTTCCTTTTCGCATCTTGCGAAAATTTTCCCGGATCCGGTCGAATACAACAATTGTATCGTTCAGTGAATAACCAATTACGGCGAGAACTGCAGCCAGTACCGGTAACGAAAATTCCAGCCCCAGCAGCGAGAAAACCCCGACCGTGACCAGAACGTCGTGAACCAGTGCAATCACCGCCCCCAATGCGAATCGCCACTCAAAACGCCAGGCTACATAGGCCAGTATGCCAATCAGCGCGTATAGCATGGCCAGCCCACCCTTTTCAGTCAATTCGCCACCGCCCTGTGCCCCCACGAACTCAACCCGCCTCATCTGTACCGTGCAATCCCCCGTCGTACCATCCTGATATATACAGCGCTGACTGTCGTTTTCTGATGTCTGGGCAAGTGTCTCGCCATACGGCATCCTCAACGAAGACATGATAAGACTGCTGGTTTCTGCGGCATCGTCTTCAGGATCAGCCGGCAGTCTAATCAACACATCCCTTGACGTCCCAAAATGCTGAACAACAACGCTACCGAGACCCGAACGCCGTAGGTTTGTCCGCACTTCCTCGGTGTTGACTGAACTACTGTACGATACCTCGACCAGAGTTCCACCAGTAAAGTCGATACCGAGGTTAAGACCTCGGATAAACAACGACAAAATAAGAATTACAATGACCGAAATAGAGATGAGCGCCGCAATTCGACGCCGACCAATAAAGTCTATCCGGGTATCTCGCTTAAGAAATTCCAAGTGCTTAAACCTCAGATCGCAAGGCTTTTAACCCGCTTTCGACCGTACATCAGATTCGCCAGGCCGCGAGTTACAAATATCGCAGTGAACATGGAGGTCAATATCCCGATGCTTAATGTGACAGCGAACCCTTTGATCGGACCAGTCCCGAAATTGAACAGCACGATTGCTGCAATTAAGGTTGTTATGTTGGCATCGACAATGGTAGAGAGCGCTCGATCGTAGCCAAGATGTATGCTGGCCTGCGGGGTATTACCATTACGAAGCTCTTCCCTTATACGCTCAAATATGAGCACATTCGCGTCCACGGCCATACCGACGGTCAACACAATCCCCGCCACCCCGGGAAGTGTAAGGGTAGCCTGGAACATGGAC
>LUSG01000068.1 GCA_001629395.1 Gammaproteobacteria bacterium REDSEA-S15_B12
CGGTAACAATCGCTGGACCACTCACACGATCACCCGCTTTCAGCAGAGCCCGGTCGAATATTATTGCATCGTGGTGTTGACCATCGTAGTACACCTTGGACTGTGCATACCTGGCTGCAGATGGATCACCGTTACCGCTGACAAGCACCTGTGCTTCCGCTGCACTTTCACTACCCTGGACAAGAGCACGCAACGTATAGAGCTCGCGCTCGGTGTCCAGCGCAAATGTAAACAACTGCTCGTGCATCGCATCAAACCGGTTCCCCACTTCCTCAAGGCCACCGGTTTCAAATTCCTCCGGCAAGATCTCGACTGTAAGGCGCATTCCCTGTCCGGCATAGCGCAGATCAACCTGGTATACCGTTGACTGATCTGACCTCGCCACACCCTCCGCATCCAAGGTTGCCGCAGCCGAGCTCGCAAGCTCCTGAAGAATGCCCAGTGTTTCTGTGTGACTCGTCTCTGAGAAGCGTCGAACAAAGGTGCGTGATGCCTCATCACGGACACGGGTCGTCGCATCACCATAGGCACACAGGACACCTGGCCCTGGTGGAATAATCACGGGCCATGAATTCATCAGTTTTCCCAGCGCGTTAGCATGCAGCGGCCCAGCTCCGCCAAAAGCTACCAGGGCAAAATCACGTGGATCAAAGCCCTGCTCAACCGAGACAAGTCTCAATGCGCCAAACATATTTTCGTTGACAATATTAACGATGCCTTCGGCCGAATCATGTGTTGATAAACCCATCGCCTTGCCGATAGTCTCGACGGCAGTCTCAGCCCTACCGGCATCCATGTTCATATCACCACCAAGTTTTGCAGTCGCAGGCAGATAGCCCAGTACTACATTGGCATCCGTGACGGTGGGTTCAGTTCCGCCCATCCCGTAAGCTGCGGGACCGGGCTCCGCACCTGCACTCTGCGGGCCGACCCGCAGGGCTTTAGTGAGTTCCGGCACATAGGCAATCGAACCCCCACCGGCACCAACTGTACGCACATCGATCGACGATGAACGCACAGTGACATCGGCTACCCGGGTTTCACGCCGCGTCTGGGCAACACCGTTCTGAATCAGTGCAACATCCGTTGAAGTCCCACCCATATCAAAAGTCAAAAGATCTGTATAGCCGGCTTGACGGGCCATCCAGACAGCTCCCGACACACCACCTGCCGGACCACTCATCAGCAGATTGACTGGTGCCTCTTTGGCGGCCTGGGCAGATGCCAAACCACCGTCTGACCGAAGAATATGCAACTGCATACCACTCATTCTTCGATTGAGTTCTGCTTCGAGATTCTCGATGTAGGTCGACACCACCGGTCTGATATAGGAGTTGACAACGGTTGTCTCGGTACGCTCATATTCATACATCTCGGGCACGACTTCAGATGAAATAGAAATCGGAATTCCGGGAAAAATACCATCTGCGATCTGGCGCACACGTTCTTCATGCGTACCATTAGCATAAGCATTCATCAGTGACACCGTCAGTGCTTCTATTCCGCGCTCTGAAAGTGCCGTTAATGACTGCTTCAGCGTCTCCTCATCAAGCGGTTGGACGATCTCACCTTTGGCCCCGATTCGTTCATCAGCTTCTATGGTCAGTTCAAGCGGCGCCAACGGTTCGCTCTTGTTAAAGATCACCCAACCGCCCAAACCACCGGGTACATATGAACGGGCAATCTGGAGGACCTGCTTATACCCCTTGGTTGTCACCAGGCCGACTCGTGCACCGCTGGCAGTCAGCACTGTATTCGTGGCCACGGTTGTGCCGTGCATGACATGACTGATGTCCGATAAAGACACACCGGCCTGATCACAGACCCGTTCTATACCGTTCAACACGCCGATTGAGGAATCCTGCGGGGTAGACGGTACTTTCGCGGTAAAACTGCGTCCACTGGCCTCTTCAATCAACAAGATGTCCGTGAACGTACCACCGACGTCTGCGCCCAATCGATAACCGGACTGACCCGTAGCACGTGAACGCGAGACCTGTGAGCGTTCCGCCGTGATCGGTCTTTTCGATTCACGCGTCCCCTGGCTCTCGCGAGTGGTAGTCGGGGGTTGATGGCGGGCTTCCTCCGCTCGGGACGGGGTGGGCGGAATGGTCTCCCGGGCTTGGGTCGTGTCTGTCTTAGGCGGAGACTCGAAGGGCTTTGACTCTCTCTCGATCGGCCTTTTCGCTGTCTCACGTGGACGTAAATCCTCTCTACCCCGCGCCAGCCCAGCAAAATCATCTTTCGCTTTTCGCAACTGCGCATCAAACCACTCAGTAGACTTTCGTGAATCTTTACTCATGATCGGGCGGTGGTTATTTAATTACTGTTCTTGTGGATCATAAAGTCACGCCTGGGAGGCGTTCCACGTTCGAATACGATCGATTGCGTCGTCTGCTGTGGTCAGATCGCAATAACGCCGCTCTACATCTCTCAGGTTGTCCCGATGGGGCCCTTCCGCCTGATCGCCGACACAATCTTCCGGCACCAAAGTTCTAAATCCCCACTGAAAACAGTCGACGATCGATGCCCGTACACAACCAGACGTTGTACACCCCACCACATACACTGTATCGACCAATTCCTTATTAAAAAATGCTGCGGCCGGTGTCTGAAAAAACATCGATGCACCCGATTTGCGCATCGCTACGTCGTAATCAGGGTCGTAGGTTCGAGGATCAAGCTCTGTCGCTGCCTCCCCTTCTATCAGATCTTCCATGACTGCGGTTATCTTCCAGTACGGCATATCTCGTTTCGAGTTATAACCGGTGTAACAAGTTGCGATGGGCACACCACTCTCTCGGGCAACCCCAAGCAATCGTGCTGAATTCTCCACAGCCCGCTGAACCAATGGCGACCCACCAAGCGTATACGAAGGGTCAGTAAATCCAAGCTGGAAATCAACCACAGCAATACCTGGTTTGCTGCCAAAACCGATGGTTTCGCCGCCATAGGAGCGTTCACTGTAGACATCCTGCTGATCTGTCATTCTTCTTTACTTTTCCTCAGCTCGATTCAGGCCATCGCAACTATACTTTTCAGGGCTAAACAGAAGCAGTCTTCTGACCGGAGATCACGTCGTCCGGGAACAAGCCGGCTTTCATGACCTGCCCGGGCAGGGGATCGTCAAAATAATCTTCTACCCAAGTCGCTACATCGATCAGCTGTGGCAAATCAATACTTGTTTCATAACCCATATTGCGAAGGACATAAACCAGATCCTCGGTCGAAATATTGCCGGTCGCCCGCGGTGCGAAGGGACAGCCCCCAATACCGCCAACAGAGGCATCGAGAATTCGCACACCTGATTCCACTGCGGCGACGGCATTTGCAATTCCCGTATTGCGAGTGTTATGGAAATGACACCCGACAGCTGTTGAGTCCTCCAGCACCGACTGCAGTGCTTCAACACGCTCCCGAACCTCACTCGGCACTGCACAGCCGATCGTATCGGCCAACAGAATCTCGTCGACGCCCAGGGCCTGCAGGCGAACTCCAATATTAACCACCGCCTCTGTCGTGATCTCGCCTTCAAACGGACAGCCAAACGATGCGCCTATCACGGCCGAGAACACTTTACCGGAAGCTTTGACACGGCCTGCGATCGACTCCAATCCTGTCATAGTCTCGGCAATGCTTGCCCCTTGGTTTTTTTGATTAAATGTCTCACTGGCTACCACCACATAGCGCACCTCGTCGACACCCGCATCAAGCGCCCTTTCGACACCTTTCATGTTGAGTGCGAGACCTGCAATCCGAACATCTACCTCACGATCAATCTGCGCCATAACCTTTTCAGCATCTGCCATCTGCGGAACCCGCTTTGGATTGACAAAACTGACCGCCTCAATCCGCCGGATACCAGTCTTGGCAAGTCGGTTGATTAGTTCAACCCGTTCAGCCACGCTCCAAATTCTTTTTTCACTCTGCAGCCCGTCTCGCGCAGCCACATCACAGATCGAAACAGGGGCGTTCCGGCTAAATGATGCCGTCATTTTGCAACTCCTGTAATTCATTCTGGGTCATGCCCAGCAAGCCGCAGTAGATCTCTTCATTGTGGGCGCCTACTTCAGACGAGCCCAGCCAGGCAATCTCGCTCTTGGTTTCGCTCAGCACCGGAACAAAACCCGGCACCGCAATATCACCAAGCTCATCGTCCTGGTAGCGCTGGATCATGTCACGCGCCTGGTAGTGGGGATCATTGACGATGTCCTCTATGGAATAAATCGGACCGGATACCACACCAAATTCATCAAGGCGCGCATCCAACTCAGACGCTGTCAGCTCCCGCGTCCAGTCTGCAATCCGGGCATCGAGCTCATCGCAGTGTTGACCACGTACCTGGTGCGTGCAATATCGAGGGTCATCCGCAAGCTCCGGTTGCTCCATCGCATCACACAGCCGTTTAAACATTGCATCCAGATTCGCCGCGATAACTACCCACTTTCCATCTTTTGTCGGGAATATATTCGACGGTGAAACATTGGCAAGGCCGGTTCCGCTGGGCTCCCGTATAAATCCAACCTTGTCATATTCCGGCAGTGCACTTTCCATCATTGCGAAGCACGACTCGGTAATAGAGGCATCAACGACCTGGCCTTTGCCTTTTCCAATTGTGTCGCGCCAGTAGAGCGCCATCAACACGCCCTGGGTAGCGAACATTCCGGCCAGGGTATCACCCAGGGAAATGCCGGTCCGCGGAGGCGGTTGATCCGGAAATCCATTAATGTAACGCAGTCCACCCATGGCTTCACCGACACTGGCGAAACCCGGCCGACTCGAATAAGGACCTGTCTGTCCAAACCCCGATACTCGAGCGATAATGAGCCCGGGATTGATTGCATGCAGTGCGTCAGGGCCAAGTCCCCACTTTTCCAGAGTCCCGGGTTTAAAATTCTCGACCAACACATCTGCCTGCTCAATCAGACGGCACACTAAGTCCTGACCTCGTTTTTCCCGAAGATTGGCAGAGACGGTTTTCTTGTTCCGAGCCAGAACCGGCCACCAGAGACCTCTATCCTTGTAGCGATGATGACCCCAGCGCCGCATCGCATCACCCTGCCCCGGGCTCTCGACCTTAATCACCTCAGCACCGAAATCGGCCATGCGAGACCCGACAAAAGGCCCAGCCACCAGCTGGCCCATTTCGATCACTCGAACACCGGATAGCGGCCCCTTCAGTCGGTCATCAGCAGACGTATTCCTCATCAGTGCATCCTTACAGCGTGTCTTGAACCCCGTGATTGTATAGAAAGCCGCCGGTGTGTTCCCATTGCCTCGATTTCAGCCGGTGCAGCAAACGCGCTCAATGCTTATCCAGAAAAGAAAACAGAATATTGCAAAACTCAATTTTCTGAGCCTTTCCCACAACCACGTGGGCCGTATTCTCCATCGTCACGCCCTCAGCTCCGGGGATGCCGTATTCGATAGGTAACGTGGTTCGTGGACTGGTGACCATGTCCTTGGCTGCATGGATTACCAGGGTCGGCGTGGTAATGTCTCTGAGTCTATCGCTGGTATTGTGTCCAAGGCAGGCGTCCACCAGCCGTTCGTGGGTTACGTAGTTGTCTCTGAGTTCACCCCACTCGCCGTCCGGACCAAGCAACCGATGTTTGTTCTGGTTGTAGAACTCTGGCAGAAAGGAGTAGATACAGACGAACTGCTGAAAAGCATAGAAACCAACTTCGCGGTGAACTGTTCTGAAAAGCTCCAACTGGTCACGGAGGTAGTCATCTACTGACGCCCAGCAACCCATATTCACCATGCTTCTCACCAAGTCAGGTCGACTTAGTGCGACCTCCTGGGCAACACCACAACCCATACCCACCAAGCCGATCAGATGAACCTCTTTCCAACCCAGTTGATCAAGCAGGGCAATGAGATCAGCCGCATAAAGTTTCATTGAGGCCGGAATATTCAGATCATCTCTGGACTGGGCGATACCGCGATAATCAAAAACCAGTACCTGGTATTTGTCGGTCAAACCCCGGGCGAGGCCGCGACCGTTTTTGTGACAATAAGTTCCCCAGCCCCCCATACAAACTGCCGGTTCACCTTCACCGTGTATCTCGTAGTACAGTTGGGTATTATTGACTGTGGCAATAGGCACCTTGAACATGCTCCTATTTTCTGTATTGCTTGTGTAGGGCTGGCATCCACCCGGCAGCCTGCCATGTTAAGAGGAACGGGTCACCCAATTCAACCGAATCAGTACGACAAAGTGCTTGATACGAAGGCCCCTGTGCTATGGTGGCAGGGCCCGGCTGAATACTTTTTACGGTGAGGTCTTGCGGCGTGGATGAACACACCTTTTTTCAGACCATACAGGAACAACGAAAATCCCTCGTTGAGGGTCGGCTATCCTCTGTCGAACTGGTGGAACTGTATTTAGCCCGGATAGACCGATATAACTCGAAATTAAACGCGTTTGTTGCAGTTTTTGCTGAAGAGGCACTTCAAGCGGCCAAAGAAGCAGACGATGCCAGGGCCCGTGGTTATGCAACCGGTCTATTGCACGGGATACCAATCGGTCTGAAAGACATCATTGAATACGAGGATCACCCTGCTACCTGGGGCAGTCGGGCATTGGGAAATCGGCTGTCGCCCATGTCGGCCACGGTCGTAACAAAGCTAAGGGACGCCGGTGCAATTATTATTGGTAAAACTCAGTCGGTTGAGTTTGCGCTCGGTGGTTGGGGCACCAATCAGTATCTAGGCACCCCTTGGAACCCATGGGATCTCCAAACCCATCGCGTACCCGGCGGATCCAGCAGTGGATCTGGT
>LUSG01000069.1 GCA_001629395.1 Gammaproteobacteria bacterium REDSEA-S15_B12
CCGCAAAATGTCTGTTGCACCACCTGTTCCGGCCGCGGAGGTTCAGCATAGGCCGCACCTTCAGGTTGCTGCTGATAGGGCGATGCCAGTACGGTCACCAAGTGATTAAAAGGTGCCGGGTCATCACCATCTTCTGCGGCACGAATCGCAGCCTCGACCAGATGATTTCGCGGAATATAGATGGGGTTGGCTTTGCGCATCTGATCCTGGCGTTCGTTGTCGGCGATACCGTCTTGCTTTAAACGCTCTCGCCAGTCGGCTACCCATTGGTCGAACTCGGCTGGATCTTCGAACAACGCACGCACGTGTTCGTCGGCATCAGTTTGAGTTTGTGACAATGCACTCAAGTACCTGAAGGTGAGTGTGAAGTCGGCTTTATTTCTCGCCATGCGCTCTAGCAGGTCACTGCCGAGTGCTTCATCGCACGGATCGACTGTGAACAAACCCAGCTTACGCCCCAGGCCGGCCGTGTAGGATGCCTTGAAACGATCGGGGAAGGCGTTGATAGCTGCAGTGGCTTTCTCCACCGCTTCATCTTCTTTCTTACTCAGCAGGGGCAAAAGCGCCTGGGCGAGACCTGCCAGGTTCCAGTGCGCGATCGGCGGCTGGTTCTGATAGGCATAACGGCCCATGTGATCAATGGAACTGTAGACCGTCTCAGGGTGATATGTATCCATGAATGCACAAGGCCCGTAATCGATGGTCTCCCCGGCAATAGACATGTTGTCGGTATTCATCACGCCGTGGATAAACCCGACCAGTTGCCATTGCGCCACCAGGGCCGCCTGTCGCTCGATCACTGCACTCAGCAGTGCCAGATAAGGTTCGTCCACCGACATCAGGTTCGGGTAGTGCCGGTGGATCACATAATCCGCGAGCAGTGCCAGCGCCTCAGTATCGCGGCGAGCAGCAAAGTACTGGAAGGTGCCGACCCGAATATGACTGCTGGCAACCCGGGTCAGCACAGCACCGGGTAGGCTGTTTTCCCGAATTACCCTTTCGCCGGTCAGTACCGCCGCCAGTGAGCGTGTGGTCGGAATGCCCAGTGCGGCCATCGCTTCGCTCACAATGTATTCCCGCAACACCGGACCCAGTCCCGCCCTGCCGTCACCCATCCTGGAGAACGGCGTACGGCCGGCACCCTTGAGCTGAACATCACGCCGCTGCCCGTCACAGTCGATCAGTTCCCCCAGCAATATGGCTCGGCCGTCTCCCAGCTGGGGTACCCAGCTACCGAACTGAAAGCCGGCATACGCCATGGCGAGAGGATCAGCACGGTCGGGTACACAGTTGCCGGCAAACACCTCGACGCCGCCTGCACCTGTCAGCTGTGCCGGGTCCAGGCTCAGCCGCCGCGCCAGAGCGTCGTTCAGGCGGACAAGGCGCGGGCTCGATACTGGCGTTGGGGCCAAACGGGCATAGAATCGCTCCGGAAGCTGGGCAAAGGTGTTATCGAAAGGAAAGGCCGAGGTGTCCATAATTCACGTGATACCCCAGTCGTTCAGTTCCGGGGAGCACCCAATCTTTTCAGTGATCGGGAGCAGACGCAACCCTGGTGGCATTAGGGATATCGAGACACGTAACCGGTTGACAATACACCCAGCACACCATGCGGCTGACTTTTGCCCTCTCTGAATACGGTTTTCACTATACTGACGGTGGACGGCAATGCTGCGTACCGCGCAGCTGGCTACAAAACACTCGGGTAAATTACGGACCAGGCAGATGACGTTGCAGTACCACCTCCAATTAAATGAAGGCGATGTCGGCCGCTATGTGCTGCTGCCGGGTGACCCGGCGCGCTGTGCCCGGATCGCTGAGTATTTCGACGAGCCACAGTTCATCGCTCAGAACCGGGAATACACTACCTTTTCCGGCTATTTGAACGGTGAAAGGGTCTCCGTCACCTCTACCGGGATCGGCTGTCCCTCGACGGCGATCGCAGTCGAAGAGTTGATCAAGATCGGTGCCGATACGTTTATTCGGGTCGGCACCTCCGGCGGCATACAGCCCGGCACGCAAACCGGCGATATCGCTATTGTCACGGGTGCGATTCGCGATGAAGGTACCACGCGCCAATATCTACCAATCGAGTTTCCTGCGCTGGCTGACCCAGAGATCGTTCTCGCCCTGCAGCAAAGTGCACTGGAACTGGGCTTTCCTTTCCGTGTTGGCGTTAGCCATTCCAAAGACTCGTTTTACGGCGAAGTAGAACCCGACCGACAACCCCTGTCGTCACAATTGTCGCAGCGCTGGCAGGCATGGCGGGCCGCCGGGGCGATCTGCTCGGAGATGGAAGCATCCGCCCTATTTATTCTGGCAAGCCTGCACAGTAAACGTGCCGGTGGCGTCATGACCATGGTGGCCGAGAACGAAGGTCTGCCGACCGATCAGGAAGGGAAAAAACTGTTCCACGGAGATCGAGCCATACGCACAGCAATCGATGGCGTTAAGCGACTGATTGAAAAAGACCAGCAAACTGCAACAGGTTGAGGCACTGCCAATCACTCCGAAGGTGCCCGGTCCCTGTAAGACAGGTACTCGGGGAGAAGGCTTGCGGCTATACGGCTGAGCCAGGCTCAGTTCAGCAGCTGACCCTTAGGAACTGAATTGATCTCCTGGCCGGCCATCCAGCGACCCTGGAACTGGAAGTCTTCAGCTTCCATCTTGGCGAAAAAAGTCTTGGGGTCATCACCGTCTATATGCGCCTTGTGCGCATCGACATCCTTGAAGACCTGGGTATAAAGAAACACATTGGGCTGATCCAGTGGCCGGCACACATAGAAACTTTCCATGCCAGGCTGGTTCTGAAGGCAGTTGTAGCGGTACTCGTTGATAAGCGCCTCGATCTGCTCGAGATCGCCCTCCACGACCGCTGTGACGTGAACGATGTAACTCATCTTAGGGCGTAATGTAACAAATTTTTTGTAACGATCTACCTCCTTTCAAACTTGGATCAAATCGAATCAGAAAAATCATAAAATCCGTGGCAAATCGTTTTTAAAATGTTTTAATCAAGCCCAGCATAAACTCGGCTGGACACCTGAACAGCACTAGAAAACCTACAGACATGACCCGATCCAGAGGTAGAACGCTGGGGCTCGATTTTCCCGGCAATCCCGGTACCGACAATGCCATCACGGATGTCACGGGCGTTGCGGTCGGCTACAGCACCGTGATTGAGGGCGAAGGAACCCTGCAGCCTGGCGAGGGCCCGGTACGGACCGGGGTCACCGCGATTCTGCCCAAAGGCCATGATCCCGAGCCACACCCGGTCTGGGCTGGTGCTTACGCGTTGAATGGCAACGGGGAGATGACCGGCACCCACTGGATCCATGACGGAGGTTATCTCATTGGACCGGTGTGTATCACCAACACGCACAGTGTCGGTATCGTTCACCATGCGGCGGTGCGTTGGATTATCGAGACTTATCGGGAGAACTGGGGTGAGGAACATCTGTGGGCCATGCCGGTGGTGGCTGAGACCTACGATGGTGTTTTGAACGACATCAACGGGCAGCATCTCACAGAAAGCCACGCGCTGGCCGCAATGCGCAGTGCCAAGC
>LUSG01000007.1 GCA_001629395.1 Gammaproteobacteria bacterium REDSEA-S15_B12
ACCTGGGAGTTCAGCAGAAGCGGTTGGGCTACAACGTGGTGATCGGATAGCCCGCATTAATGGTAGGAATGTCCGTAGTTGGGGTGAGCACCGTTACTACCTTTTGAACCAGGTTGAATCTGGTGAAACGTTAACCTTTACTGTTGTGACACACACTGGCCAGAACAAGACGGTTTCCATAGAATCCAGTGAGTTGCAGTCGGGTCGGCTGAATCCGTTGATTTTGGAAGAACAGATCGGAATACTGCCCCGATTAGCCCCTATTGTCGGGACCTTGATCGCAGGGGAAGTAGCAGATGTTGCGGGGATAAAAGTCAATGATCAGTTTATGTCGATAGACGGTATAGCCATCGATGGGTGGCGAGATGTAGTCAAAACTATATCGTCTAGGCCGGATCAGACGATTCGGCTATCTGTACTCAGAGACGGATCAGTAAAAACGATCGTGGTGGTTCCAAAAGCGGTACATTCTATGGATCGTGTCGTGGGTAGGATTGGAGTTGGACCTGCCAATCATGTCAATGTGGTGGTTCGATTGGGTGCTGGCGAGGCTATAACTCGTGCAGTAGAGGCTACCTGGCTTTTGAGCAAATTGACCGTTGGAATGATTGTTCAAATGGTCCGGGGTAAAGAATCAACTAAGAATATTGGTGGACCCTTGTCGATTGCAAAGTATGCAGGTGCATCGGCTCAGTATGGCATCACTGCATTCTTGACGTTTTTGGCCATTCTGAGTGTCAGTCTCGGAATTCTGAATCTATTGCCAATTCCTGTACTGGACGGGGGCCACCTAGTCTATTTTATTATAGAGGGCATTAAGGGTGGACCGGTTTCAGAAGCATTTATGTATAGGTCTCAACAGCTAGGTTTTGTGGTTCTTGCTGTATTGATCAGCTTTGCACTTTATAATGATGTGCACAATGTATTCAAATTCTAGAAACAATGAAACTCGGCCTGTTATGTAGAGCTGTTTGTGCAACTGTACTCATTATGCTCAGTGCAGCAGTGCAGGCACTTGATCCCTTTGAGCTCAAGGATATACGGGTTGAGGGGGCTCATAGGATTGAGGTTGGGACGATCTTTAACTACCTCCCAGTTAAAGTCGGAGATAAGATAACCGACGAACTTGCCCGCGAATCAGTTCGAGAACAAAGATATTCGAGATGCTGAAATTGAAGAGGCCCTTCAGTTGGTAGGTTTCGTTGAGGGCAAGGTATTCAGTCAGCCCGTGCTAGACAAACTATTGAAAACTCTGCGTGAAAGGTATTTTTCTCGAGGCCGTTACTCTGCCACCATAGAATCTACTGTAACGCCATTAGATGCCGGTAGAGTGCGTATCCGATTACAGATCGACGAAGGCCGCGTGGCGCGAATTGAGAAACTGAGAATCGTTGGTAACAATAGGTTCAGTGATCGCGAACTTTTCAAATTACTTGAGCTCCGACAAGACTCCTTGTTTGGTTTTCTCTCATCAAAGAGAAACTACTCGATTGAAAAATTGAATGCGTCGTTGGAAGCATTGACAAGTTTCTATTTGGATCATGGGTACATCAATTTTGAGATTGATTCTCATGAAGTTGCGATCAGTCAGAACAAGCAAGATATTTTCGTAACCATTTCGATAACCGAAGGTGAGCCTTACGCGTTCGGTAAACTCGAGTTGGATGACACTCAACGCTATATAACTAAAGAGGATTTTAATAGGGTGCGACCAGATTCCGGGGCACCATTTTCTCGCCAAAAAGTGTTGCTGGCAAAAACTGAACTGGAGTCAATACTCACTGACATGATGCGACAGGTTGAAGGGGCTGTTTACTCTGCGAGAGATATTCGACGATCCCGTGAACGAATTCAGCGCCTGGGGTATTTTGATGAAGTCAAGATAGAAACACCGGCCGTGCCGGGAACTCTTGACCAGGTCGATATTAACGTTACCGTCAAAGAGCGAGCAACCGGTAGTTTCATGTTCGGAGTCGGATATGCTGGCGCGGACGGAGTCTTAGTACAGGCGGAAGTCAATCGTGAGAATCTTTTCGGCTCTGGCCGAGAGCTGAAATTCAAGATTAACCAATCTTCGGTTGAGCAGTTATACGAAGTCGCCTATACCAACCCTTACTTCACAAAAGCAGGTGTCAGCCTCGGTTATTTTCTCGAGTACGAAAACATTGACACAGCTGAGACAACCAGTGCTGACTATAAATCTAACAGTAGTGTGTTCGGCGTACGTACAAAAATACCTGTAACGGAGTTCAATTCTTTAAACTTGAGTCTTGGCTTCGAGCAACTGGACCTAGAGGGCACCACAACCACACCGACTGAATACAGTTCATTTATCGCTGACCACGCCAGCAGCGACAATCTAACTATTTCGGGCGGTGTCACAAAGGATACTAGAGACAGTATATTCTTCCCCCAGAAAGGGTATCTTCGGCGGGCTCAGTTCGCCCTTACAGCCCCTGGCAGTGATCTAGAATATTATAAGGTGACCCTCCGTGGGCGTTGGTATAGACCTTTAGGAGATAATCTGACCTTGAATATTCGCGGTGTGGCGGGCTTTGGAGATGGGTATGGTGATCTCGAGAAGCTGCCGTTTTTCAGAAACTATTACGC
>LUSG01000070.1 GCA_001629395.1 Gammaproteobacteria bacterium REDSEA-S15_B12
GTTGTTGTTCCGACTGAAACCTAAAAATAAGAAAGACCTACTAAATGGCTGAAATCACTATCCTTTTTGGATTCTGGATTACCGGAATCTTGATGGTACAGGAATGGGTGTCAAGCTAATGAACCCTTGGGAATACTGCAATTCTCTTCGTTATGGATTTGACGAAGACTACGATTCACCCGTCTTCGAGGACGAAGACATTTCAGAAGAAAGAGAAACCAACGAATGATTACTTTTGCTTTCGCAAATGTTATTCTGGCTATCGCAGCCATTACCGTGGACTAAACAATGACTAGACTAAGAAACGATCTGGTGATTCAGAAGTGGAAGGATGGCGAAAACGCCGTTTCCCACACCGGAGCACTTTGCACTGACGGAACAAGTCTGTTTTCGTACAAACTGAAGATTGGGCATCGTTCCCGTTCAGGAGTTACGATTATTGGAGATTTCACAAATGCTCGAGGATTTAGGTTGTACGTGTTACAACCCCCATACGTATAGGCTGGAAGAAGGTAGTCACAGGGGTGTTAATAAAGCTCAACTTGAACTAAAAAAAGATCATGACCCCAAAGGATTGCTTAATCCGGGAAAGATGATTGCTTGGGAAAATGAACACTACGAGTATGACCTATCTACCCACTATCCTTATGAAGGATTACAGAGCAACAATCTGTGAAACCACTCAATCCCAAAACCATTCACCCCCCCTTTGCTGATTATTCTCACGGAATCGAATTACAGCCAGGGCGCATGGTGGTAACTTCCGGCCAACTGGGTGTTCGGGCAGACGGTACCATACCGGCAGATATCGAAAGCCAGACAAGTGTCTGCCTTGAGAATATTGAAGCTATTCTTCTAGAAGCTGGGCTATCTCGCAATTCCATTGTGAGGCTGAATGCCTATGTTATCGATCGAAAACATATGGAGGGATATATGAGCGTGCGGGATCGGTTTACGGCGGCACTCAATTGCAAACCCGCTTCCACTTTGATGATTGTAAGCGGGTTTACCAGACCAGAGTTTCTTGTTGAGGTAGAAGCGCTGGCAATCGTGGAGGCTTAGAATGCCACCGGCCCATTACTGGTATGAAATACCTACCACCCTGTTCGCTGGTGACACCAGTGATTGGATTGCTGTACTGCCTATTGCGGCTATTGAGCAACATGGTCCGCACTTGCCGGTTGGTGTTGATACGATTATCGCTGAAGAAATGGTGTCAAGGTGTGCTACGAAGATGCCTGAATCAAGTCAGGCGGTATTCTTACCGGTGCAAGCGATTGGTAAGTCTAACGAGCATGTCAATTATCCAGGTACGCTTACCATCGGCTGGCGCAGCGCGATCGAAAGCTGGGTTGAGATTGGCCAAAGCGTCTGTAAAGCCGGGGTTCGCAAGCTCGTAATAATTACAAGCCATGGTGGCAACAATCCGATAATGGCGATCGTTGCCCGGGAATTACGAGAGAAATTCAACATGCTCGTCGTGACGACCAGTTGGAGTAGCCTAGGTGATTGGGAGGACATATACGACTTCGAAACGCCCATAACGGATATCCACGGAGGTCTCAATGAAACCTCAGTGATGCTGGCATTGCGTCCCGAACTCGTCGATCTTTCAAAGGCGGGAAACTTCTTGAGTCGCCAGTCAGAGCTGAAGGCCGTTAATCATCACCTGGGACTCCATTCTTCAAATGCAAATATTGCCTGGCTTGCCGAAGACCTTAATACTGAAGGTGTGGTCGGTGATGCCAGTGCCGCGACTATAGAACTTGGAACACGTGATGTCGATTCAATGACGCAAGGATTCTGCGAGTTAATTAAAGAAATACAGGACACAAATCCGCCTTCGGTAAATTAATGACGATGGATACCGTCATACTACTCGCCCAGACATTAATGACGACATCTCTGGCAGGGTGGTTACTCTTTGGTGTGCTGGATAACTATCTCACACCGTCGCTCAATCGTGGGTTTGTCGGCTCGGTACTGACATTTGAAAGACTTAAGGGTATGTATCCGGAAGACTACGCCCGTGTGAGCTACCGTGAGATCAAGAACCCAGCTATTCACCGTGCGGTATTTGTAGTCATTGTGGCCGCTGAAACCCTGGTGTGTACCGTACTGTTTGTTGCCATCGTAATGATGTTCCAAGCGCTGTTCGGTTTGGTAGATCCAGACTCAGCGCGGGCTATTGCACTCATAGGCGTGCTTGGATTTACTTTAATTTGGGTTGCATTCTTGGTTTTTGGCAATTGGTTTCTCTTGTGGATGTGTCATGAATGGGCGCAGAACAGTCATTTCCAATTGTTGCTTTGGGGCATTGCAACCATGGTGCTCCTAGCCGTATCAAATTAAATAGATCTGGTGATGAAGATTAGGCCACTCACTCCAAAATTTGGTATGGAGATTTTTGACCTTACCTTATCAGAAGTGACTGAAGCGACGGAATTTCCTGAAATAAGGAGATTATTCGAGGAACATTCTGTTCTTTTGTTTCGTAACCAGAAGATCGACGAACTGCAACATCTGAAGTTCGGTCAGTTATTCGGCCCGATAGAAGATCGGCTTGTGGATGAAAGAGAACCAGGCGATACATATAAGATTCCCAAGGTCTCAAACGTTCGTGAAGATGGTTCAATTATTGACGAATTGGACGAGCACACCCTTCACCTTAAAGCCAATTTCCAGTGGCATGCGGACAGTACTTTCATGCCTTCACCCGCCCTAACAAACATCTTAATCGCCAGGCTGGTTACAAGTTCTGGCGGCGAGACTGAATTAGCTTCGACACGTGTCAGTTGGTCGGTAATGCCGAAAAAATTGAAAGAGAGTATTCGCGGTCGTGGAATTTGGCATCGATATGCTCACTCCCGCGCTAAAGTAGATCCAAACTTAGCCAAATTGTCCATGTTTCATAAATGGAAAGACCAGCACTGGAAGTCCGTATGGACTAACCCTGTTAATGGTCAGGAAGCGCTGTACATTGCCAGTCATGCCTATAAAGTCGATGGTTACAGCAGTGCGCAAAGCGAACTCCTTATTAGCGAATTGATTGAGTTTTGTACGCAGCCACACTTTGTGTACTCCCACAGATGGAAGGTGGGAGATGTGCTGCTTTGGGATCAGCGGGCAGTTCTACACCGAGGTCGTCCATGGCCTTATAGGGAACCAAGAACTTTGTCCAGCATCTGTGTATCTACGACCGAAACAGATGGGCTGGAACAGATCAGACTATCCACCTAATGAAATTTGCTATCAATATTATTAACTTCGGTGACTGTGGGGATGCCTTGACGCTTGCTGAATTGGCGCGAACTGCAGAGGAAGTCGGTTGGGATGGATTCTTTGTATGGGATCACATTGCTTGGGATGGGCGGATCATGCCGATGGTGGATCCAGGGGTCGCTTTGACCGCGATTGCAACGAGTACCAATCGAATTCGCATTGGCGCTATGGTCACGCCGCTACCTCGTCGTCGGCCTTGGAAGTTTGCACGTGAAACAGTTTCGCTTGATCATTTATCGTCTGGCCGGATGATAGTTGGCGTCGGTATCGGGGATGCTTTGGCTGAATTCAAATCTCTTGGAGAGGTAGCAGACCTCAAAACACGGGGTGCTATGTTGGATGAGGGGCTCCAAGTGGTCAGCGGGTTATGGCGCGGCAAACCATTTAGTTTTTCGGGAGAACATTACACAGTCAAAGATGCTCATTTTATTCCCGCGACACTACAGCAACCTCGCATACCAATCTGGGTCGGGGGCAAATGGCCAAACAGGGCGCCTTTCCGGCGCGCCGCTCGGTGGGATGGAGTCTTCCCGATTCTAAGTGGCACTGATGTAAAGACTTACCCAGCACAGATTCAAGAAATGAAGCAGTTTTTACTTGATTACCGGGAAAGTGATGGCCCATTCGATGTCACGGTGCAGGGGACTACACCCGGCAACGATCTAATGCATGCCGCTGAGGTCGTTGGCGAGTACGCCGATGCGGGGGTTACTTGGTGGCAGGAAGCTATTAATGAGAGTCGTCCCGACCTGATTGACCGGGCGAACAAAACATCCTGGTTAGACGCCGTTCGTTGGCGCATTCAGCAGGGACCCCCACGTATCTAAGAGCAACCACCGATGACAGCCATTAACCCGGTGACCGAACAAGTGTCCCGAAGTGTCAAAGTGAGTTCAT
>LUSG01000071.1:0-3565 GCA_001629395.1 Gammaproteobacteria bacterium REDSEA-S15_B12
TCCTCTAACGAGTGCTCACCACCCGCTACTGCCCGAAGAATGTCCAGCTCTTCGATCATTCTGAGGTCCCCCTGGCCGATGGTCATGGGCATCTGCGAAATTCCAAGCGTAGCCATCTGATTTATGATTGACTGGAGGGTATCGTTTGGGTCAGCCAGAACCACCTTCTGCTTTTTGAATTCGAGAATGTCTTGTACCGTGCCGAGTTTTCGCGGTGGTGCAAAATACCCCATATCTCGCATCCACTCGTCGTTAAATGTTTTGCTGATGTAGCGGTCACCTGAATCGCAGACAACAGCAACGACAATTTTTTCTGGACCAAGATTGCGTGCTTCCTGAAGGGCACCATGAAATACGGTGCCTGTGGATCCCCCGGCAAATATGCCTTCGTGCTTGGCCAGGTTGCGTGCCATAAAGAAAGAGTCCCGATCACTGACATTGACCACCTCGTCGATGACAGAAAAATCCAGTGTACCGACCATGAAATCATGGCCGATCCCTTCAACGCGGTACATCCCCGGATCTTCCCATTCCCCTTTGTAGAAAGCATCATGGTAGATACTGCCGTAGGGATCTGGTCCGACGACTCGGACTTCCCGTCCGGCCGCCATGGCTTTTTCCTTGAGGTATTTGCCGGTACCTGAGATCGTGCCGCCGGTGCCCAGGCCTGCGACGAAAGAATCGATCAACCCGTCTGTCGCCTCCCAGACTTCTGGCCCCGTGGTTAAATAGTGGGCCTCCGGGTTTGACATGTTGTTGTACTGGTCTGTGTAAAAGGCGTTTGGTGTTTGTCCCGCGATTCGTTTGGCAACTTCCACGTAACTGTCGGGATGATGATGATCCAGCTCTGTCGGTGTAACAATGACTTCTGCGCCATATGCCTTGAGCATGTCGATCTTTTCCTGGCTCATTTTATCCGGTATCGTAAAAATGCAGCGATAGCCTTTCGCCGCAGCTGCCATCGCAAGGCCCAAGCCAGTATTGCCCGAGGTGCTTTCTACGAGCGTACCCCCAGGTTTCAGCAAACCTTCCTCTTCAGCTCGTTTGACCATATTGATGGCCATTCGATCTTTGACCGAACCTGTCGGGTTCAAGGTTTCCATCTTGGCAAGGACGGTTGCCATGCCGGGTTCAACGATATTGTTGAGTCTGACCAGCGGTGTGTCACCGACTAGATCGAGAACGCTCTCACAGAAATTCATGTGGCTGACCTCCACCTACATTTTCAGAAGTTTTAAGCGTAAGCACTTGGCATTGCCGTTCTTTAATTCGATTTTATAGTGTCGCTATTTCCGATACACCTTTGATTGCCTGTTCAATGTCTTCATCATCGGTGAAATAACCAGGTGCGATACGCACAGTGCCGTTACGCTCCAGTGTGCCCTGATCCCGGTGAATTACAGGGGCACAATGAAGTCCTGCACGTACACACAGCCCATAATCAGCGTCTAGCATGGTTCCGACCTGCTCGGCGGGCAGATCTCCGATATTGATCGAAAGCGTCGCGACTCTGGGCTGCTTCTCTGCGGGTCCATAAATCACAACACCGGGTATGTCCTGGAACGCCTCAATCAATCGATGGACTGTCTGATTTTCCAGCGAATGGATATGATCCTGCGCAGCATCGCAGGCTGCTTTGTGTGACGATACGTCGGTGCCGTTTCCCGTAGTGCTTCGACCGAGTTCAGCAAACCATTTTTGGGCAGCATTAAGCCCCGCAATGCCAGGAATCGACGGCGTACCCACCTCGACCCGATGGGGGTATTCGTCCGGATGGAAATCCGAGACCGAATTGACGCCTGTGCCACCGGTTTTGACAGGTCGAATATCAATATCTTCGCGTACGATCATTCCACCGATTCCCATGGGGCCAAAGAGCCCCTTGTGACCCGTGAACACCAGAATATCGATTTCCCAAGCGTCCATATCTATGGCGACAACGCCGGCTGTCTGGCAGGTGTCGACAATGAAAATCGCTTGAGTGTCTTTAATTGCTTTGCCGATAGCTTCGATGTTTTGTAAAGACCCGATGACGTTGGATGCATGATTAGCGACCACAACGCGGGTCTTGGGTGTAATTGCCTTGCGGATGTCTTCCGGGTCGATATAGCCTTGGCCGTCGGCAGCGATTCGGCTAACGTTCACACCGCCGTCGCGTTCGAGGTGATTGGCAGGGCGCAGTACAGCGTTATGCTCGACTCGTGTGATAATCATGTGATCCCCAGGGTTAAGGAGTCCGAGCAATGCAAGGTTCATCGAGTCGGTGGCATTGAAAGAAAAAGTCACTCGGTTCGAATCGCCACCAAAACCGAAGAATTCGCCCAGCATGCGCCGAGTCTGAATGATCATGGTTTCGGCTTCGATCGCAAGTTCGTGACCAGACCGGCCAGGGTTCACCCCATGGCTTCTGAAGAACTTATCCATGAACTGATAAACAGGTTCTGGTTTGGGTAGCGTCGTTGCTGCGTTGTCAAAGTAGTAGTTGTCTTTCATCAGTGAACCGGTAGTGTTTGTTGGGTTGGTTTACACCCCAGGGGGATTCACGGCCGACGCCGCTAAAGCCCTGAGGGACCTAATCCGCGTTTTCTAGTAAGTGTGTGCAATGAGATAGCTTAATTTCTCAATAGATCGTCGAATCGATATAGTTTGCCTAAAGATCGCGCTGAAAACTAGAAAATAAAACTCTAAATCGCCGACAATAATAAAATAATATTCTATATCCGGAACTGGGGTCTGCGGTCCGCAATGCCCCTGTGTTGTAACGCGTGCCGGCTGAGTACGCGCCCTGAATACTGTTGCCCGATCGAAACACCGTCTCGACAGATCGGTAGTGCTGTTGTCCGGGTAGTACAAGCCAGGAAAAACCTCCCGCCTGAAATTAGAAATTCACTATAGTCGCGTTATCCCAAGGGAACACGGCAGGTCGACGATGTTATTGGCTTCTTTTTCAGTACGTACGCAGGGCAACGTGATGGCAGTACTTTCCATGCTGTTATGGTCAACCAGTTTTCCGATTTCCGAAGTGCTGCTTCTGCGCTGGGATGCGTTGTCGCTTGCCGTTGTTCGACTGGGCGGTGGTGCACTGATGCTGACGCTCATGGGATGGGGAATCAGGAATAGATACAGCTGGACCAACTGGCCGGTTCGCAGTGCTTTGATGATCGGGGCGGTCGGAATCGGCATTGGAACCCTAGCACTCAACCTGGGGATCAAATATTCGAACCCTATCAACGTGAGTGTCATTGCAACAACGATACCGCTGTTTTCTGTAATGCTGGGAGTGATTAGACGTGAAGAGACATTGTCCCTTCGGATCACGGTGGCGATTGGCCTGGCAATCTGCGGCGGGATACTTGTTTCCTGGTCCAGCACTCAGACACAGGCTGGATTTCAGGGCGGTGAACTATTGATGCTGGGTGCGGTAATTCTGTGGACGTGGTATTCAAGGGTATCGGTAACACGCTTACTGGTTATTCCAGCCTATCCCCGCACTGTGTTGACTATGTTCGGTGGTGCATTGTGCTTGATTCCGGTGGCGCTCGTTCTCGAAGGGAGTGGCTGGGTC
>LUSG01000071.1:3575-27699 GCA_001629395.1 Gammaproteobacteria bacterium REDSEA-S15_B12
GTCGGGGTTTGATTTTGTCTTGATAGGAGGTCTGTGCGTATTCGGTGTGGGCTTGTCGATGGTGTGCTGGATGATCAGCGCAGAGAAAATCGGAGTTACTATTGCTGCGTTGCACATTAACGCACTGCCGTTTTATGTATTGCTGTTAGGGCTGATGTTTGGCGGCACTTTGCTGATGAGCCAGGTGACAGGCGCGGTGCTCGTCGCCACGGGCGCAGTTCTGGCCCAGATACCAGCACAGCGGTCAGAAGCAAGGTCAACCTGAAGGAAACAGGTCACTTGGTACAGTCGATACAAATGGGCCAGACTGAGTTAAGATGATCGTCCAGATTTCACAAGCTACCTGCGTGCCGAAGCTTGCGACAAAATGTGTATGTTGCGGTAATTCGTGCTCACAGTTGCTGTGTTCCAGCAAGGGGAAGCCATGAGTGACCATAACCACCATACCGAACCGCCGTCTGAAATCGAACTGAAAGTCAAAGCCCTTGAATCCCTGTTGGTAGAGAAAGGTCTGGTTGACCCTGCCGCCCTGGATGCGCTAATTGACACCTACGAAAACCGGGTCGGTCCCAAAAACGGTGCCCAGGTCGTGGCCCGGGCCTGGACTGAACCGGAATTCAAAGACTGGTTGCTTAAGGATGCCACAGCGGCGATTGGGTCTATTGGATTTACCGGCCGGCAGGGGGAGCACATGAAAGTGATTGAGAACACACCCACGGTTCACAATCTGGTGGTGTGTACGTTGTGCTCCTGTTATCCCTGGACGGTGCTGGGACTCCCCCCGGTCTGGTACAAGTCGGCGCCATACCGTGCCCGAGCCGTGATTGATCCCCGAGGCGTATTGGCGGAATTCGGTACTGAGATCGGACCAGACGTCGAGATTAAGGTTTGGGATTCGACATCCGAGATGCGGTATATGGTCCTGCCGGAGCGGCCTGCCGGAACGGCCGACTGGACGCAGGATGCACTGCTGTCTCTGGTCAGCCGTAATTCCATGATCGGTGTGGAAATAGTTCACCCTCCAAAGGACACCTGAACAATGAACGGCGGACATGACCTGGGTGGTATGCACGGACTCGGACCCATAGATCCAGAGCCCGAGCAAGCTGAACCTGTATTTCACGGTGAGTGGGAACGGCGGGTATTCGCCCTGACCTTGGCTGCAGGGTTTCTTCGTCACTGGAACCTTGACGAGTCGCGCCATGCCAGAGAGCGCCAGCATCCGGCGGACTATATGCGGAACAGTTATTATGAGAATTGGTTCAATGGCCTTATTACCTTACTCATGGAAAAGGGCCTAATCACCCGGTCGGAGTTGGACAGTGGCGCCGTGAATCTCTCAGAGCATCTCTCGACAGCCGCAGTTTTACAGGCTGCCGATGTCGAAACAGCGATGCTTAAAGGGGGACCGGTGAATATGGAGGTCGACCAGGCACCACGGTTTCTGATTGGTGATTCTGTGCAGGTCCTGAACTTTAATCCCGAAGGACATACACGCTTACCGCGATATGCACGGGGTAAGCAGGGTGTCGTCGACGATCACCATGGTGCGCATGTGTACCCGGACAGTCAGGCGTTGGGGGGACGTGAAGGACAGCACCTGTACAGCGTGAGTTTTTCTGCTGCAGAGCTGTGGGGTCAAGACGATAAGAATGATTTCCGGGTGAGCATTGATATGTGGGAACCCTACCTCGACTCAGTATGAATGCTTCGGTTCACACTGGGCCAAAAGATCTGCCGGACAGTGATCAGGCGCCGGTGTTTGCAGAGCCGTGGGAAGCACAGGCGTTTGCTCTTGTGCTGCGCTTGTCAGAACAAGGCTTGTTCCGGTGGTCAGAATGGACCGCAGCACTGGCTGCCCAGATCAGTCAGGCCAAGGAAAGCGGCGATCAGGATCTGGGAGATACCTATTATCACTACTGGCTCGCTGCACTCGAGAAGCTGCTGCTTGAGAAATCTGTGCTGGATAGTAAAGCTGTAAGGTCGCGAGTGGAACAGTGGCGCCGAGCTTATCTCAATACGCCACATGGTCAGCCGATCGAACTCTCAGCAGGGCGAGAGCCAGCAGATACTTGAACGTGATTGAGAAATGCTGGTGCCCGTGGGAGTTCGATGGTGTCAGCTGACGATATTGATCTTACATTTGGCGCACGACTACGCGGGCACTGTCAGCAGAATCTGCATGCCTTCGATCGATTGGGTATTGATGGTCAGACGCTGCGCCTAGCAGCGGTTGGATGATTTTGCAACCCGATCTGGCTTTCGAATTACACCTGTTGTGATTTGGCTCGAGGACTCAGGAGAGATGCGGTCGGACCCTGACGAGGTCGCGGCAGTCTTTTACGTGCCGGTCAGCGACCTTCTGCAACCGGGTGTACCACGTTTGCACCACATCCCAGAAAGTGAAAGCCCGGTTTTGTCTATACTTTTTAAGTCACTGCAGGATGAAGTATTCACACCAACCGCAGCGATTGCCTTTCAGTTTGCAGAGGTTGCACTTTGCGGACGAACGACCCGGGTATCACATTACGAACAGCCGGTCTTTGCTTGGCGTTGAAGAGGCCGGGCCGTTTATGTTGGGATTTATCGTAGGTGCAGCGGCAGTTGTCAGAACAGTTAGTGGCGCTGTCGGTAGTGTCTGGGTGAGGCCGCGATAAACGAGATACCAGCGACCACAAAACTTGCAATCGCGAAGAAGAACGCATAGCGGTAGTTGCCGTAGAAGTCATGTAGGTACCCGCCAAGTGATGGCCCGATTGCACCGCCAAGACCTAGACCAGCAAGAATAATACCGTTTAAGGTTCCGAAATGGCGACCGTGAAATATGTCCGCGGCCCCGATGAATATTGTTGGAGAATAAAGGCCGGCACCGAATCCAAAAGTAATGGCGTACACATAAAGCATCCACGGTCTCGTGCTGTCCGTTACACCGCTTAACAAAGATATGGCAAAGACAACGAGTACAGTGGAAATTAACACTGTCAGTTCGCGTCCTACGATATCTGACACGGCTGAGCTGACCTGTCCGATGACCATAGCAACGCCAAAAATTGCAAAAACGGTACTTGCAAAGATTCCCGAATAGCCCATGTCCATAGCGAACTTGATTTGGTGAGCCAACACTAGATAACAGCCGCTCCCCCAGAACAACATGTTAGAGATAACTAGCAGCCATAGCCGGTGACTGGCTAAAGCTTGTCGCAGCGTCCACTCAGGCCGCTCAATCTGGCGGTGCCCAGGTCGGTTTTTTGGGCGACGCCGTGTTGCGAGTGACTGGAACGGCAATAGTCCTTTGTTTGACGGGTGAAAATGGTAGAAAGCAAAGATCAGTGGCAATAAAATGGTGACAACTGTTATGCCCATAACTATATAGGCGATCCGCCAGTCTAAAATTTCGATGGTGTATTCGACCAGTACGACATACACATAACTCAAACCGCCCCCAAGTTGAGCGAGAGCAAGTGCTAGAGCCCGTCTGTCCTGAAACCAATTGGCGATAGTGGGATTCATCACCGGGGAACCGCAGCAGGCCAATCCCACCGGTGTCAATATTCCGAACAACAAATAGAAGTGCCAGAGCTCAGACCCCAGGCTGCATAAAGCAGCAGCAGTGCCGATAATGGTTACTCCCATCAACATTAGACGTTTCGGCTTCCATCTGTCGGCAAGATGACCAACAATTGGTGCAAATAGCCCATAACTAAGGAGATGCAGTGAAAGCATCAATGCGGTGTCACCACGTCTCCATTCGAATTCATTCAGAATCGAATGGAAAAATGCTGAGAATGAATGACGGACACCGTAGCCTAAAATGCCAACGACGCAGCAAACAACAACAATTAGCCACCCCGGGTGCAGTGACCGAGAAGTGTTCGCTTGATTCAGAGTACTAACTCGGCTAGGAAGAAGGGCGTCAGCATTCTATCGGAGATGGGTAGCAGATGGTGTAATAATCTCTTATAAATTGAGCAACGACGTGAATACCCCGGATTTACCTGGTTTGACCGCACTGTTGAAGGATGGCAGTTAATGGTCAGCAACCCGGGAGAGGATAGTTGGAAACTTTGTCTATTGGTCAATAATTTATTTGAAGCAAAAAATTTATTTGCAGGTAAAATCCTCGCCAGAGAGTACGTTTTTTACCTTGATGGCCGGGAGGGAGTGCCGGTAACATGACTGGTGAACTGTTGATGACCGATATTGAAGATCTTCGGAGAATACTCAATCAGAATACGGCGATTGCCGTGGTCGGACTGTCAGCAAACTGGTGGAGACCCAGTTTTTTTGCTGCCAAGTATCTGCAGGATCATGGCTATCGGATCATACCGGTTAATCCGAACTATGAAGAGATATTGGGACAAAAGTGCTACGCAGCACTGGAAGATATTCCGGACCCTGTTGATGTTGTCGATGTTTTCCAGCGACCCGACGTTACTGCGCCACTGGCTACAAGTGCAGTCGCGATTGGGGCCAAGGTTTTCTGGCTTCAGTTAGGTGTTGTGAACGAAGAAGCTGCATCTATTGCGAGAGACGGTGGTCTGGACGTAGTCATGGACCGGTGCATGAAAATAGAGCATGCCCGCCTGATGGGCGGACTCAATCTTTTTGGCATCAAGACGGGTATTGTGTCAAGTAAGCGACCGCGCTGGCTGGTGTACTGAGGCAAAGCAATGGCTGATCACGAATTTGGGTTTGAGACGCTGTGCCTGCATGCGGGCCAGTTGCCGGATTCCGCGACAGGTTCAAGAGCGGTGCCCATTTACCAGACGACATCGTATGTTTTTGACGATACCGATCATGCTGCAAGCCTGTTCAATCTTCAGACATTCGGCAATGTTTATTCTCGGATGATGAATCCGACCAGTGCCGTGCTCGAGGAGCGCTTGGCTACACTCGAAGGTGGCCGTGCCGGTGTGGTCGTTGGATCAGGCATGGCTGCTCAGATGGTAGCGTTGTTGACCCTGCTGGAGGCCGGCGACGAACTGGTGTCAGCCAGTACCCTGTACGGGGGCACATACTCACAGTTTGACTATGCGTTTCGCCGGATGGGCATTGATACGCATTTTGTCGACCCCGACGATCCGCAGAATTTTGCGAAGGCTATTACCTCCAAGACCAAGGCAGTTTATGCCGAGACTATTGGAAACCCGCTAAACAATGTACTCGACATCAGTGCAGTGGCTGCTATCGCGCATGATGCAGGGTTACCGCTGGTTATCGATAGCACTTTTGCCACGCCTTACTTATGTCGACCGATCGAGCACGGCGCAGACATCGTAGTGCACTCCGTGACTAAGTGGATCGGTGGTCACGGTACATCTATTGGTGGGGTCCTAATTGAATCGGGAAAATTCCCATGGGATAACGGCAACTTTCCAGGAATGACAGAACCTTCCAAGGGCTATCATGGTATCCGGTTCTACGAGACCTTCGGTGATTTCGGCTTTACCATGAAGGCAAGAATGGAAACATTGCGCACCATGGGCCCAACCCTGAGCCCGTTTAATTCTTTCTTGTTTCTACAGGGGCTTGAAACCCTGCCTTTGCGGATGGACCGGCATTGTGCCAATGCGCTGGCAGTAGCAGAATTTCTGCAGAGTCATTCGGCTGTTGCCTGGGTAAAGTATGCTGGCCTAAAAGATAGTCCCTATAACGAGCTTGCAAAAACCTATCTGCCTAAAGGTCCTGGCAGTTTGCTTGCTTTCGGTATCCACGGGGGACAGGAGGCGGGGATAAAGTTCATCGAGGGGGTACAGTTTCTGAGTCACTTGGCCAATGTAGGCGATGCAAAAACGCTGGTGATTCATCCCGCATCCACCACCCATCGTCAGTTGACCGAAGAGGAGCAAATTACAGCAGGCGTGAGCCCCGACATGATTCGACTGTCAGTTGGTCTGGAGACGCTTGACGATATCTTGTGGGATATAGACCAGGCCTTAATAAAATCCCAGAACTGAAGCGGCTCCCCTAAATGTTTCTGGACTCGGATTGATAGGGGGATTACAGACCGACACGCAAGCCATAGTCTGCTCCGAAGCTTATAGGGCAGGGTATTCTGTTTGTAGGCTACGTCGGATTGTGAGCTTGATGTGACAGCATGCGACCCAGTTGGACACCGCCCACCAGATGCATGTGTAGATGCAGCACCTCCTGGTTGGCATGCTCGCCACAGTTGACCAGCAAGCGGTAGCCATCGTCGGCAATGCCTTCGCTACGGGCGAGGTCTCTGGCAACGATAAACATGTGTCCCAGTGTTGCTTCATCAGATTCGGTGACGTCGTTAACAGTCGGTATGATCTTGTTTGGAATGATCAGAATGTGTGTGGGTGCCTGTGGATTGATGTCCCGAAAAGCGGTTACACGGTCATCCTGGAAAACGATGTCAGCGGGTAGTTCCCGTTGCGCAATTCGGCTGAAAAGCGTGTCTTCGGTCATGATTTGTAAATTCCTCGACGAGGTTGATGCGGTCAAAATAGAATGAATGCTGGATTATGGTCTGAACTGACACCGTTATGCCCGTGTTCGAAAACGTATTCGAACCCAGTTAAACTTCAACCAATACAGAGCAAGAATTAGCGGGGAATTCTATGTCCTTTGAGGCGTTCAGGATACACCAACAAGAAAAAGACGTTCGGGCCGGCTTCGAACAACTCGAGGTGGACGACCTGACTGAAGGTGATGTGGTTATTAAGGTTCATTATTCAGATATCAATTACAAAGATGCACTCGCGGCCACCGGAACAGCTCGAATACTGCGGGTGGACTCTCTCAACGGGGGCATCGATCTGTCCGGAGTCGTGACGCATTCTGAAAGCGATCGTTTCAGCGTAGGCGACCAGGTGCTGGTGTGCGGAGCCCTGTTGTCGGAAACCGTAGATGGGGGTTATTCAGAGTACGCCCGTATATCTTCAGACAGTATCGTCCCGCTTCCAGAAGGGCTGACACTCCATGAATCGATGGCCCTGGGGACAGCAGGTTTTACGGCGGCGCTGGCTATGATCCGACTTGAAGAAAATGGACAGAACCCTGCTAATGGGCCCATGATTGTGACCGGTGCTACCGGAGGTGTGGGCAGTATTGCTATTGAAATGCTGGCCAGCAAAGGATATGACGTGGTTGCCATGACCGGAAAATCAGACCAACACGATTATTTGCGCGAGCTGGGTGCCAGTGATTTTGTTGACCGTGGCTCGCTGAATATGGGGAGCCGACCACTGGAAAAAGCCCTTTGGGGAGGTGCAATTGACAATGTTGGAGGCGCGGTTTTGGGTTGGTTGTCGCGGACGGTGAAATCGTGGGGAAGTATTGCTTCGATCGGTAATGCCGGAGGAATTAAACTGGAGACAACTGTACTTCCTTTGATACTTCGAGGTGTGTCCCTGCTGGGTATCAACTCGATCGAAATGTCGAACGAATTGCGCGATCGGGCGTGGAGTCGGTTAGCTACCGACCTCAAGCCGGCACATCTTGACATGATCGCCGGCCGGACCATCGATTTTGACGGGCTACCAGAGGCGTTCGGAGCCTACATCGATGGCAGCGTAACGGGTCGAACAGTGGTAAGAATCGGCGGCTAGATGGTCCCGAACTGTTTACCCGTTGACAGACAGGGACATTGACAGTACCTCAATGGTGGTTCTGCTCTCACCGGGGTGCGGGTTTGTCCAAACAATGGTTTCAGTAAGGAGATAGGCTGTGGTGCAGATCAAAGGGCACATGGGCCCAACGGCGTTTAAGGCATGGTCGTCCAAGGCCATCACATTGTTGGGCATGTCTGGGTCGGGTAAAACCACGCTCGCCAGTAAGCTACCTCGCGATACGTGGTTCCATTATTCAGGAGATTACCGAATTGGCACCCGTTATCTGGATGAGCCGATTCTGGACAACATCAAGCGAGAGGCAATGAAAGTGCCGTTTCTGGCAGATTTGCTGCGTTCGGATTCGATGTACATCTGTCACAACATTACGATCAATAATCTCACACCGATCGCTAGCTTTCTCGGTATGATCGGTGATCCAGAATTGGGGGGTCTGTCTGTGGCCGAGTTCAAGCGACGTCAGGTACTCCACCGGTCGGCGGAAATTGCGGCGATGTACGATGTCCGTGAATTTATCCAAAAGTCATCTCAGACCTATGGCTATCCAAATTTCATCAACGATGCCGGCGGTAGTCTGTGTGAACTCGATGAGCCTGATGTAATCCGACAATTGGCTGAAGATACGTTGATCTTGTATTTAAAGCCCTCTGAGGCATTACTCAATCAAATCATTGAGCGGTCGCTGATGGCTCCCAAGCCAATGTATTACCAGGAAAGCTTTTTGGATCACGTCCTGCCGTTGTACCTGGCTGAAAACAATCTGGATGGGCCGGAACAGATTGACCCGGGAGAATATTTTCGCTGGATGTTCCCGCTGCTCGTAGAACATCGCCTGCCGCTGTACGAGGCCATTGCCCAAGAATACGGCGTAGTAGTGGAGGCGGACCGAGTGGATGATATCAAGGGTGAGGATGATTTTCTCGAACTTGTTGCCACGGGCCTTGGTTGAATAATGCCATTAGTTGCAAATACACAACTGCCCAGTTTCAGTCGATACCGCGCCGAAGGCGGAGAGGTATTGACGCCGCGTCGAGCTCAGGACCAGTCGATACGCGAGTTGCACATCGGTCTTTTTAACATGATGCCAGACGCAGCCCTGGAACCGACAGAACGGCAGTTTCTTCGACTTGTAGGCGGTTGTAACCGTATTGCCCAGTTTTATGTTTACCCGTTTACCGCTCGCACGATTCCCCGTGGAGACAAAGCGAGGCGTCACATCGATCAGTACTATTTTCAGACAGAAGATATCGAAGCGTTAGGTTTAGATGCGTTGATTCTTAGTGGTGCAAATCCAGTCTATCCCAGGCTGGTGGACGAGGCATTTTGGGAGCCACTGTGTAGTTTGCTCGACTGGGCCAGAATAAATGTCACGTCCACACTTTGTGCCTGCCTGGCAACTCATGCAGCACTGTTATATTTTCACGGGATTGAGCGTCAGCCGTTGTCGGCAAAACGGTGGGGCGTATACAGTCACGAAACAAAATCTGGTCATCCACTGGTACAGGGGGCCAATACCCGCTTTGATGTGCCCCACTCACGTTGGAACGAAATTTATCCGGAGCAGATGAACTCGGCCAACCTCAAAATCCTGATGGAAAGTGACGAAGCCGGTGTCCATCTGGCAACCAGTGAAGATGGTTTCAGGTTTGTCTATTTCCAGGGGCATCCAGAATATGACCATAACAGCTTGCTCAAGGAGTACAAACGCGAAGTTGTCCGTTATCTGAACGGTGAAATCAAAGATTACCCACCTTACCCTAGTAGCTATTTTCTGGAAGATACAAAAAAAGTTCTACAAGAATTCCAGGACAAAGTAATGAATTCCTCCAACAAACCGAGTTTGGTAGATCAATTTCCTGAGAGAGAGATCCAGGCTCATAACACTTGGGGCGACACGGGGAAAGTGGTCGTTAATAACTGGCTGGGAACTATTTATCAGATCACTCATCAGGATCGTGGGAAACCATTTATGGATGGTATCGATCCGGCCAATCCGCTGGCTTACCTGACTGGCGACAAATAACCTGAAGAAATTGACACCCCGCGGTGTCGGCGTTAGCCTTGCAGGTGTGCGGCGCCGATTTGATAGTCAGCTTGCGGGCGCTCAATAAATCCGCTAAAGCGAAGGTGTTCGCACAAACCCGCTCTAGCAACAGCTGGCGCGGGCTTTTTTATGTCCAGTACGCGCGTTAACAACGAAGGTATCAATGCATGCCCCAGATCCAAGAGCTTCTTCAGCAGCGAGACTGGTTGCTCGCCGACGGCGCAACCGGTACCAATTACTTCGATATGGGGCTTCAGGCTGGGGACGCGCCGGAGTTGTGGAACACAGACCACGTCGACCGAGTTGCAGATCTACATCGTCGGTTTATCAGTGCCGGGGCTGACATTGTTTTAACAAATACTTTTGGTGGAACCCGGTATCGTCTCCAATTGCACGGTGCACAAGATCGTGTCACTGAACTGAATGATGCCGCTGCAGCGATTGCCCGGGAGGAAGCTGACCGGGCAGACCATCCGGTTGTGGTCGCCGGCTCGATCGGACCTACCGGTGAGATTATGCAACCGGTCGGCAATCTTTCGCTTCAAGACGCGACCGAAGCTTTTGCAGAACAGGCACAAGCACTGTCGTCCGGGGGTGTCGATGTGCTTTGGCTGGAGACGCTGTCCTCCAAAGAGGAAATGCGTGCCGCCGGACAGGCCGCAGCAGCGACGGGACTTCCGGTTGTAGCAACCATGACATTCGATACCAATGGCAGCACTATGATGGGAGTTTCACCGATGGAACTTGTTGGACTTTATCGCGAAATGGTGCCCCGACTGGTAGCGTTTGGTGCAAATTGCGGTATCGGGGCTGCCGACCTGTTGGGTGCACTGCTGGCCATGGTCAGACAGATCGATGACAGTGATATCCTGGTGGCGAAGTCAAACTGCGGGATCCCGGCTTACGTTGATGGCCGAATCCAGTACAGTGGAACTCCCGAGTTGATGGCTGAATATGCACGCCTAGCGTTGAACGCAGGTGCACGAATTATTGGCGGCTGTTGCGGTACAACACCGAATCACCTGAAGGCCATGCGACTCGCGCTTGAAAGCCATCAGAAAAGTGACGTGCCGAATATCGATACTGTGGTGGGGGAGCTTGGGCCTGTCACCGAGGGCACACGGGCGCGTTGTTTAGATCCGCACGACAGTCCCGAGACGGAGCGGGTACGCAAAGGACGCCGCCGCCGGGGCCGCTAGCCGACCGACAGTTAAAGCGGTTAAGCTTGCCTTATGAAGCATGCTTTTATTATGGATCCGCTGGAGGCGGTTAAGACCCACAAGGACACCAGTTACTTCTTGATGCTCGCGGCGTGCGAGCAGGGACATCAGGTCTACTATCTCGACGCTGGTGACTTGTATGTAAAAGATTCATCAGTTATGGCGACAGCACAGCGGGTCAATGTGCAGGACGACCCACAGGTTCCTTTCAAACCTGAACCAGAGGAGCCTGTCCTGATGGCCGATATGGATGCAGTGTGGATTCGTACCGATCCCCCAGTGGACCGTGCCTACTTTTATATGACGATGTTGCTGGATCTGTTGCCATCATCTGTCAAGGTGATCAATCGACCGTCGACCATACGTGACTGGAACGAAAAACTTGCTGCACTGCAATATCCGCAGTTCACACCGGCAACCATGGTTGCCAGGCACTCGGCGCAGATCGTTGATTTTGTACACCAGCACGGCCGTACTACGCTAAAACCGGTTGATGGTCATGGTGGTGCGGGTATCCTTTTTGTGGATGCTGAACAGCCTGATCTCGAATCTCAGATCAGACTTGCAACTCATGGTGGTTCTCACTGGGTGATTGTTCAACAGTATCTTGATGCAGCGAAGGAGGGCGATAAGCGAATTCTGCTGCTGAACGGTGAGCCCCTGGGTGCCATTCTTCGCCTCCACGCTGAGGGTGTGGAGCTGAATAATCTGGATCAGGGCGGCGAAGCACTGGCCAGTGAAATCATTGACCGTGACCGGGAGATTTGTGCTGTGCTAAAGACGGATCTTGTTTCGCGGGGTGTGGTTTTTGCGGGTATTGATGTGATCGGCGGTATGCTGATCGAAATCAATATCACCAGTCCGACCGGACTTCAGGAGATGAGTCGACATGACAATCGAAGTTACCACAAAGAAATTATTGCAAGTCTGGAATAAACCTGCGGTCAGACTGAATCGAATTCAAAAACTACCCACTGTTACAGTAGTCTGGTGCCAGTCATGGGCGCCGTGGGAGTACAACCACGATGCTCTTGGATAACCGATCATGCCAGGCTCGATTTTGTGGGTCGATGGCAATCCAGAAAAACCCAAGTCCGAGTACCAGCCAGGACAACAGAGCGCTCAAGAAACGGACAACTGCAGTTGACCATGCCAGGTTTTGACCGTCGATGCGACACAGTTGAAGTCGCCATGCCCGCATGCCAAGTGTCTGTCCGCCGTGCGTCCAGAACCAGCCGAAAAAAAGGAAACAGACCAAGACCAGGTAAATCTGAATTAGAGTCCGTACCCAGGTAAACCCATCTGCCGACTGAAAAAAAGGCAGTGGAATAGCAGCAACAATCATAACACCTGCAAGCAGGAACCCGTCGTACAGCATGGCACCAAGACGCCTGAGCAGACCGGCGTTAGGTGTGTAACTAGAATTCACAGGCTGCTCACAGACTTATACACAGGTTTCCCACAGGTAGAACAGGCTTGAGAGGCGCCCCCGGCAAGATTCGAACTTGCGACCTATCGCTTCTTACCACTGCAATTTTCATTGCCAGTCACTCACTGTTTGTGGTCTGGACTTTATCTTCACCGCTAGGCCAAAGGCCCTTAGGCGCTGCCCGTTAAGTCTCTACACCTTCCCACTCGGTGTGGGCTTGGCTCGGTATTGCCACCACCCGAAGTGCTGAGGGTTCACCGAGTTTGAGCAGATTCACACAGGGCGTTTCCGACCCTGGTGCCCAGGATCGACTCAGGAGGCGATTGCTCTATCCTAGCTGAGCTACGGGGGCGAATTGTCACCAAATTATAGCAAGCCTCTGGCACCTGATCATGTGAACGAGTCAGGGCAAGATAGCTTTGAAGATGGAACGAATTATAGGACTACCGCAATCACGGCAGCTGGTAGCAGGCCGGACGTCATCAACATTGGCAAAGTGCTGCCTCCCATGTGTTGCAGAGACTCCGGTACCATTTTTAGCCCCAGGCCAATAGATACTGAAATGGCCATGATAAACATGCTGCGCCTATTCCAGTTAACTCCGCTGAGCATGTTAATACCAGCGCTGATTACCATACCAAACATCAGAATTACACCGCCACCCAGGACAGAAATCGGCATTGAAGAAACGACCGCGCCTACCTTTGGAACCAATCCGCAGATAATCAGAAAAATCGCCCCGATGGTAACGACAGATCGACTCATTACGCCGGTTAATGAGACCAGGCCGACGTTCTGACTGAAAGAGGTGTTTGGCAGACCACCGAATACGCCGGCAACGGCTGTGCCTAGTCCATCCGCAACCGTTCCCCCGCTTAGTTCCTTGTCTGTCGCTTCTCGTCCCGCGCCGCCTTTGGTAATGCCGGAAATATCTCCAACGGTTTCGATTGCGCTGATAATGCACATCAAGCACATGGCAAGAATGGCAGCAATATTGAATTCCAAGCCATAACTCAGTGGCTGAGGTAGGGCGAACCAGGCAGCATTGGCGATCCCGGAGAAATTTACTGATCCCATGGGAATGCTGACAACGTATCCAACGATCAGGCCAACCAGGATCGCGGCACTCGAGAGAATTCCCCTGCTATAGAACTTCACACCCAGAGCCACAAGCATAACAATCAAGGCTTGGATCCAATGGCTGGCTGAACCCCAATCGGGTTTACCCTTGTTGAAGTCTCCCGCACCCCCTGCAGCATATTCAATACCAACAGGAATCAGCATCAAACCGATGATCACGATCACCAGACCTGTGACCAGAGGCGGAAACCAATGACGAATACGGCCGATAACTGCTCCGAGGAATGCGTGGAAAATACCGGCAACAATGATGCTGCCGAACAGCACACCCATACTGGCGGTTTTTACGATAGTAATCATGACTGGTACAAAGGCGAAGCTGGTGCCCTGCATTACCGGTAGTCGTGCACCCACTGGACCAAATCCGATGGTTTGAAACAGCGTCGCGATGCCTGCAAAGAGCATGGACATTTGGATTAGAAAGACCGCATCGGAACCTCCAAATGCAAAGCCAGCCGCACCACCTATAATGATCGCCGGGGTGAAATTGCTAACGAACATTGCCAGCACGTGCTGGAGTCCTAGTGGAATCGCCTCTGACATAGCAGGTGTGTAGTCAGGGTTTGTATTGACAGAATCAGTCATAGTGCAGTCTCCTGTTACGGTTGAGAGCTGTATGATTTCCTAGAGTGCTCTAGGCACAGAAAGTCTATGTCGAATATCGGCATATCACAATCAAATTTCGCTCTCAACAGAGCAGAAGTCAGAAGTGCTCAATGTTCTGGCACCACTCACCGTGGCGGTAGTTGGGATTCGGAGTGACGCAGTACAACATTGAAAGATATCGGGATTCGAACAGCCGGGGCCAGCCAGTGTGCCACTGTTATTGAATCGCCCATGAATTAGGTACACTTTGGTTCAGTATCAAACTTTAAACTGTCAATGAGCACCTGGTATTGCAGGTTCATTTTGGCTAGAGGTAAGTACTATGGCAGATACTCTGCCTGAGCAGGCGCAGGTTGTAATTGTCGGTGGCGGGGCAGTTGGTTGTTCTATCGCCTATCACCTGACCAAGATCGGAATCACTGATGTACTTTTGCTCGAGCGAAAACAGCTGACATGTGGGACCACCTGGCATGCCGCAGGCTTGGTCGGTCAACTTCGAGCAACTGCAAACATGACAAAAATTGCCCAGTACACGGCGGAACTTTTTCTCGAACTGGAGGAAGAAACGGGCCAGGCCACGGGAATGAAACAGAACGGTTCGATTGCGCTCGCCACTGATATTGAACGGTTAGAAGAACTCCAGCGGGGTGCATCGATGGCGCGCGTATTCGGACTGGAGGTCGAAGAAGTCTCCGCCGAGTGGATTGCTGAAAAGTATCCCGTCATGCACACCGATGATATCGTCGGCGGCGTTTTTCTGCCTCGTGATGGACAGACCAACCCCATCGATGTCACCCAGGCAATGGCCAAGGGAGCGCGTAACGGCGGCGCTACGATTCTAGAAAATACCTCCGTTACCGGGGCGACGATTAATAATGGCCGAGTCAGTGCCGTACAGACGGCCTCTGGAGAGATCGCCTGTGAGTACCTGGTGATTGCCGGTGGAATGTGGTCACGCGATTTCGGCCGGCAGATTGGTGTCAATATTCCCCTGCACGCGGCTGAGCATTTTTATATCGTGACCGAACCGATCGATGATCTGCCCAGTGAACTGCCGGTACTGCGCGAGCCATCGGCCTGCTTTTACGCCAAGGAAGACGCCGGCAAGTTGCTGGTGGGTGCCTTTGAACCTGAAGCCAAGCCCTGGGGTGGGGCTGGTATCCCACCTGATTTCAGTTTCGATGCATTGCCTGATGACTTCGATCATTTTGAACCGATGCTCGAACATGCGATGCACCGTATACCGTTGCTTAAAACAGCGGGGATTCAGACATTTTTCAATGGCCCGGAGAGTTTTACGCCGGACAATCGTTACTATTTGGGTGAAGCGCCAGAAGTTCGAGGTGTGTTTGTGGCCACAGGATTTAATTCAACCGGTATTCAGTCATCCGGTGGCGCGGGCAAGGTCCTGGCAGAATGGATCAGGGACGGACATCCTTCACTTGATCTGTGGGACGTGGATATCCGGAGAACCCTTTCATTTCAGTCCAACATGCGTTATCTGCACGATCGGACGACCGAATCCCTTGGCTTGTTGTACGCGATGCACTGGCCATTTCGACAGCCCGAGACCGCACGTGGTATCCGGCGTACACCGCTGCATGAGCATCTGGCCAAGGCAAATGCCTGTTTCGGAGAAGCGGGGGGCTGGGAGCGACCCAACTGGTTTGCCCCTGAGGGGGTGACACCGGAGTACGACCATACTTATGGCAAACCGGTCTGGCTGACTTACTCCGGGAATGAACACCGGGCTGTTCGAGAAAATGTCGGCCTGTTGGACATCTCTACGTTCTCCAAGTTTCTCCTTCAAGGGAGAGATGCTGAAAGCATTATCAATTACATCTCTACAAACAACATGGCCGTTGCGCCTGGACGAATTGTCTATACCCAATGGTTAAATGAACAGGGTGGAATATCAGCCGACCTCACCGTGACCCGATTAGCCGAAGATGCTTATCTCGTGATGACGGCATTTTCCAGTCACACTCGGGACTACAACTGGCTGCAGCGGCATATCGCGCCAGACGCCCATGCTGTGCTGACGGATGTCACAGCGGCCTATGCAGGGCTTAATGTCCAGGGGCCGAATTCTCGTGCGCTGCTGCAGCAAGTGAGTCCGGGTGATTTTTCAAATAGCGCATTTCCGTTTGGAACGTCGAAGGAGATTCAATTGGGTTACGCGACCATTCGGGCGTCGCGCATTTCTTATGTTGGGGAACTGGGCTGGGAACTGCTGATTCCGAGTGATATGGCTGCACATGTCTACGAGACATTGGTTGAGGCCGGACAGGATCTGGAACTTACCAACGTCGGCATGCACGCGATGAATTCTCTTCGTATCGAAAAGGCCTACCGCCACTGGGGCCATGATATTGCTGATGAGGATACACCATGTATGGACATACGCTTGGGGGGAGTGTGGGTATGGGCTACGTCAACAATCCATTAGAGCGAGGTGGTGTTGACTCTGAATTGGTGAACAGCGGTAGCTATGAGATTGAAGTGGCATGTGAGCGGTACCCCGCTCGAGCGTCACTGGAGCCGCTATACGACCCCGGTAACGAGCGCATCAAGTCGTAGCGTTAAAGACTTCGGGGATCTGTTCTGTCGTGTAAGGTACTGACTCGTCTGAAGCGGATCAGTCATTCGAGGGGTTCCTTCGTTCTAGTGGTGTCTTGTTAATTGGATTACGCAATAATCGAAATAATGTGGGCCCGGCAGCAGCAATCATCGTAATTCGAAAAATATGCAGTGTCGCAATGAATGCAGTGTCGCTGTCCATCGATATCGCAATCAGGCTCATTTCTGCAAGACCTCCAGGTGCTAGCGCAAGCAGCAGCGCGTCTTCGCTGATATCGAGGATTGGTGAAAACAACTTTGCGAACCCAGCTGCCACTGACAGCATGATAGCCGTTGCAACTACCGCGGCTATCGCGGGACGAAACATGCTTATCAGACGCATGCCCCGAAACTGTGCCCCAATGGCAGAGCCAATGACGACTTGGGCGACAGTGATTAAAGGAGTTGGCAATGGGGTGGTTACCAGGTCAAGATAGTAGACGACCCCAGATAAGGCCATGGGAATAAGCAGTCGGCCGAAAGCAAGATCAATACGGCTCGCCAGCCAGAAGCCTATCAATCCGCAACACGCAAGGAGAATAAATTCTTGGAAGTCAGGATACGATGTTGCTGAAGCAGAAAAGGTAGAAATACCAGGTGCTTCAACACCGACGACAGTAACAAAGTACAGCGGGATTGAAAAGACAACCAGGAAAACTCGTGTTGCGTGGGCAATTGGAATTAGTCGACTGTCTGCACCGGCCTCCTCTCCAGCGATTACCATGATCCCCAGGCCACCCGGTGTGCTTGAGAAATAGGCAGTCGTAGCATCCATATAACCAAGTCGACGAAATATAAGGACAGCTGCAGTCGTGGTCACGATGACGTATACCAGCATTACCAGTAACGCGCTTCCCCAGGTGGGCAGGTTACTAAAGACCCCCGGGGTAAAAAAACTACCCAGGAGAATGCCCAGCACAACAATCATGATATTTCGCAGCGGCATCGACCGACGAACAGGTACGCCTAGAATTGCGCAGGCAGATACAAAAATCATACTCCCTAACATCCAGGGTAACGGAAGTCCCCAGAAATTAAATAATGCGCCACCTGTTGTACCTACAACCAGGGTAAGAAGGATGGCAACTGAAGGCTTGAGTTCAGTCACTGCTACGGGGGGCTATTGCGGCCAGTATTCAGACAGTGAGCGGGGCGATTGGGTAGAATTTTCAGCAAGTTGATGTAGGACCACTAGCCAGTGATCATATAAAGATCATCCGGTCGTCGTATCAACCCCGGGTTCATTCTTCAGTGTCCTGCACGCCCAGGCGCTTCTGGAGTGCAGAACTGGTTGTGGTGTACTGCAGCTTGTGTTTCGTGTCGGGATCAAGATATTGCTGGATTGCAAAAGCGGTCAGGGCTCCTTCGTGGAAACCGCTCAGAATAAGTTTCTTTTTCCCGGGATAGGTGTTGATGTCACCGATAGCGTAGATTCCGGGTATGTTGGTCTGAAACGTTTCTAGATTTACACTGATGTGTTTGCGTTCGATGTCCAGTCCCCAGTTAGCGATAGGACCAAGGTCCGGCGACAGACCATAGAATACGAGAAGTTCATCCAGCTCAAGTCGCTGTGGCTCACCGTCACCAAATGGCGCGACATCGATAGCAGTGATCTTACCCTGGTCTGATTGATAGCTCGGTATACGGCCGATCAGACAGTCGACGGGTTGATTCGGATCGTCTATTAGTTCATGCATTTTGGCAATCGAAGCGGGTGCTGCCCGAAATTCATTTCGGCGATGGACGATATGCACGTGTTCTGCCACAACTGCCAACTCCAGTACCCAGTCCAGGGCTGAATCGCCTCCGCCTAGGATGACTACTTTCTTGCCTTTAAAGTGGAGCTTATCTGCGACATGATAGTGGAGATTGGTTTGTTCGAATTGATCAATTCCATCAAGGCGTAAAGGCCTGGGTTTGAATGCACCAAGACCAGCAGCGATGACCACAGCCCGGGTCTGAAAGCAGATGTCCCCCTCAGTGTGTAATTCGAAAGAGTTGTCTTCCAGGCGAGTCAATCGGGTCACGCGGTGGCCCAGATGAAAAGTAGGATCAAAAGGTTTGAGTTGCTCGGCCAGGCGGTCGATTAGTTCCTGGGCGCCAACAATAGGCAGGCCTGGAATGTCATAGATCGCCTTATCAGGATAGAGCATACTGCACTGCCCGCCGATAACAGGGAGCGAGTCGACGATGTGAGCATCGATGCCCAACAACCCCAGTTCAAAGCACTGGAAAAGCCCACTGGGACCTGCGCCGATAATGACAACGTCTGTTTTGAATTCCATAATTGTCAAGTATAACCCTGCGTGTATTGTCTGAGCTTCGCCAGATCTCCCGAGCTTCTGGCTGGTGATGGTTTCACCAACGGGAGATAATCGGACATCACCGGTAGTATCTTAGGTAATTGACTAATACGTTTAAGTTAAGCGGCGACCAGAACTTGATTGGCTTGCAGTAGATCAGTGGAGACAAACTATGCAGATTGATGAGCTATCCAGTAGCAATGATCCACTGCTACAGCCTTTTAAACTCAAACACTTGACACTGAAAAACCGCGTCATGAGCACCAGCCATGCGTGTGGGCTGGATGAGAATGGTTTGACTGGGAACAAGTACCAAGCCTATCACGAAGAAAAGGCTCGTGGCGGTTTGGCATTGACGATGTTCGGTGGATCAGCATCAGTAGCACCAGATTCGCTCTGGCCCTCTGGTCAGGTTGACGTGAGTACCGACGCGATAATTCCATTGTTCGAGCAGTTCGCCGCCAAAGTCCATCATCACGGTTGCGCACTCATGTGTCAGATCAGTCACTTGGGGCGACGGGCAGAATGCTATGCTGGCGAGTGGTTGCCGGCAATTGGTCCATCACCGATTCGCGAGACGCTGCATCGCAGTTTTCCCAAGACCATGGATCGGCATGACATTGACCGGGTGATCAAGGCCTATGGGGCGGCTGCCCGCCGCTGTCGGGATGGTGGCCTCGACGGTATAGAAACCCTGGGTTCAGGACATCTTATCGGTCAGTTCTTATCTCCTTATACCAACCATCGTGCGGATGAATTCGGTGGTTCCCTGGAGAACCGCTGTCGTTTTGGTTTGATGGTATACGAAGAAATTCGTCGACAGGTTGGCGATGATTTTATCGTCGGTTTTCGATTTGTCGTCGATGAGAAAGGTGGAGATCATCTCGATTTCGAGGACTGCCTCAGGATAGCGGGTCTGTTCGAATCGAGTGGATTGATTGATTTTTTCAACGGAATTTACGGAAACGTTGATACGGAGATCGCCCTTGCGGTCGACAACATGCCAGGAATGGCGTCACCTAGCGCACCGTGGTTAAACCGAGTCGGTGAATTCAAACAACATGTGGGCCTGCCGGTGTTTCACGCGGCTCGAATCACCGATATTGCCACTGCTCGCTATGCGATCAGTGAGAATCTACTGGACATGGTCGCTATGACACGGGCGCACATTGCCGACCCTCAGATCGTAAACAAACTCGTGGCCGGGCAGGAAGATCGCATACGTCCGTGTGTCGGTGCGACCCATTGTATGTCTGCTAATCGACCGACATGCCTGCACAATCCGGCAACGGGTCGAGAACTCAAACTGCCGCAGGTGATCACGCCCGGTGTAGAAGGGAGCCGTCGTGTTGTTGTGGTCGGTGCAGGTCCAGCCGGCCTTGAAGCTGCGCGGGTGTCCGCGGAACGCGGTCACCAGGTCATCCTTTTCGAGGCCTCAAACCAGCTCGGTGGCCAGGTTGGTCTTCGGCTGAATACATCGGCAGGCGTTAAAGAGGTGATGGCACAGAGGCCTGATGTGGTCATTATTGCGACCGGGGGTATCCCAGATATAGATTTTCTCGAAGGTGGTGAATTGTGCACCACCAGCTGGGATTTGCTCACAGGACAAGTTCCAATTGAGAACGATGTCATTGTTTATGATGGCACCGGGCGGCATATAGGCCCTTTATGTGCAGAGAAGGTCACATCGGCAGGCCATGTGGCTACGTTGGTGGGTATTGACGGGTTACTGGCGCCGGAACTGGTCTACTCGGAACGGGTGGTGTGGCGCAGGCAAATTTTCGAACAAGGGGTAGATACACTTTTCGACCATCGACTGACCTCAGTATCGCGGGAAGATGAAGGTTTGCGAGTTTGTTTTACCTGTGAGCTCAATGGGAGCGAAACTATACGCTACACAGAACAGGTGGTTGTGGAAGTCGGCACACAGCCTGTCGATGAGCTTTACCAGCAATTGCGGCCAGACTCGATTAATGACGGGGTCACGGATATCGATGCACTTTTGTCGGGATCGTCACAGGTTGCGGGTACAACGGCAGATACTACGTTCGAACTGCACCGCATCGGTGATGCAGTGGCAAGTCGGAATATCGCTGCTGCGACCCTGGATGCGTTACGACTGTGTTCAGTCATGTAAGGGAAATAAATGGAATCTATGTTTGACTTAACTGGTCGGGTTGCACTGGTAACTGGGAGTGCCCAGGGATTGGGGTTTGAAATGGCTAAAGGGCTCACCAGGGCCGGGGCTCATGTTCTAGTAAATGGCCGGGACGAAGACCATGTGGCAAATGCCGTGTCGGTGATCAAGTCTTTGGGTGGCAGCGCGCAGGAGTTGGTGTTTGATGTGTCGGTCGATTCTGCACGCGCAACGGCACTATCCGCAATTGCCAGTGAACACAACAGGCTGGATATCCTGATTAACAATGTCGGCCTGCGTGATCGCAGGCCTATCGAGGAAATTGACGGTCCCGATTTTCAGGCACTGTTGCAGGTCAACCTGACCTCTGCATTTCTTCTTTGCCGGGAGGCAGTGGAACTGATGCGCGCCCGACAATGGGGACGTATTGTTAATATGAGTGCATTGGGTTCGGCCGTGGGATTGAAACTGAGCCCGTCTTATGCCTCATCCAAGGGTGCGCTTGAGTCATTGACCCGTACGCTTGCCGCTGCACTCGGTCCAGATGGGATTACTGTTAATGCATTGGCCCCTGGTTTTTTTGCGACCGAAACCAATGCGGCCATGGTTGCCGATGAGGATCTTTCTCAAAAACTGTTCAGTCGCACGGCCTTGGGCCGTTGGGGTGAACCTCACGAGATAGCGGGCGCAGCCGTTTTTCTGTGCTCCGAAGAGGCCGCCTACGTGACAGGTCAGGTGTTGACTGTAGACGGGGGCTGTGCGTCGTATTTCTGACTTTCTGGTCGACTACTTGATTTATTCTCCTATTATTCGGCCTAGATTCAGGCAAATTCACAGGGATTTAATAGCAACATACGACTGCTGGCAGGTGTTTGCTAACGGGCGTTGGTGTTTATCTTGGCAGAACTGAAGTGGTGCACCATGCAGATGGCAAGTTCCAGGTTAAAGTAAATGACGCCAATCACATGGTTCTGTAAAGTCTAGCCCCCGCAACCTGTGGTTTTGTTTTGAATAATCTGCCAGCGCGGGAAACTAATGCCTAGAAAATACTATCGTGTAGACGATTTTCGTCTTGCTGCACAGCAGCGGATGCCACGGGTTATTTTTGACTATGTCGACGGGGCTGCAGGATTCGAGACATCAAGTCACCTGAACCGAGAAGTGATCGAGCAGGTTCGCCTGCTGCCGCGTGTTCTCGTCGATATCCGGCAACGAGAACTGGCAAAAAATTTTCTGGGTCGAACCTGGGGACTGCCTTTCGGGATAGCCCCCATGGGTATGTGTAATCTGGCCTGGCCGCATACTGATAAAGTGTTTGCATCAGCGGCTGTGGATCATGACATACCGGTGTGTTTGTCCACATTCGGTTCAAGCAGCATTGAGGACATGGGCAAAAGAGCTTCTGGTAACGGATGGTTCCAGTTGTACGTGGGGCCTTCAGTTGATGATGCAATGGATCTTGTTCAGCGGGCAGAGGATACGGGGTACGAGTATTTATTGCTGACTGTTGATGTGCCGGTTGTGTCTGCCCGCCCACGTGAACAGCGCCAGGGGTTTGAGGCGCCATTTCGAATGCGACCGAGGCAGTTTGTAGATTTTGCGGTTCATCCGCAGTGGGTGTTTCACACGCTCGTCAATGGTGTGCCGAAGCCGGCCAATGTTGTGTCCACTGGTAACAAGGGTAATAAACTGACGTTCACCCGGAATGAGATTCGCGGTCATATAGACTGGCAGTTCCTGGACCAGTTGCGCGAGCGGTGGCCGGGAAAGTTGATCCTAAAGGGTGTGTTGTCAACAGATGACGCCGTCAGGATACGGGATGCCGGTGTCGATGCCGTCTATGTCTCCAATCATGGCGGCCGACAGCTCGATGCCGCACCAGCGGCAATCGATATGTTGCCTGAGATCAGACAGGCCGTTGGTGCTGACTACCCGCTGATATTCGACAGCGGACTACGCAATGGTGAGGGCATCATCAAGGCACTGGCTCTAGGGGCAGATTTTGTCATGCTTGGCCGGCCGTTTCTTTATGCGTCGGGTGCAGACGGCCAGCGCGGCGTGTTCCGTCTCGTTGATATGCTGAAGAACGAGATGCTTCTGGCAATGGCGCAGATCGGCTGTACAGACGTTTCTCATCTCGACCAGAATGTGTTGGTGTGAACCCGGTGCTGTGGGTCCGGCAAGTACTGAATAGGATGAATTATTTGGAGAGATCTACATGAAGGTACGAGGCGGTATGCTGCTTGCCCGTGCACTGCGTGAGAAGGGCATCACACGGGTATTTACTTTGAGTGGTGGGTTCTGTAATCCCGCTCTGGAAGGTTTGATCGAGTGTGGGATACCGGTGATCAATACCCCCCACGAGCAGATTGCCGGGCACTTGGCTGATGCGAACACACGGATCACCCGCAAGCCTACCGTCTGTCTGGTCGGACCGGAAGGTTTTGCCAACGCCGTGCCTGCAATAATGGAGGCCTGGGGCGAGCGATCACCAGTTATTTTTGTTACCGGTTCCAGCACCCTCAAGCGCGAAGGCAGCGGAGGGTTCAAAGAGATCGATGACGTGTCTATTGCAGCACCGTTGACCAAATACAGTGCGTCAGTCACTGACGGGACACGAATGTTCGAATTTGTGGATCGCGCTTACAAAATAGCGCTAAGTGGTTACCCCGGTCCTGTGCATCTGAGTATTCCGGTAGACATCATGTTCTCCTCATATGAGGCGCAAGCCGGCCAGTCAGAACGGCCGTTCAACCGGGCACCACTGCCGCCAGCGCGGGCATGGCCCCGTCCGGATGACCTTGAGGTCATCCTGGACAAGGTCCGCGCAGCACAGCGGCCGATTTTGATTGGTGGTCACGGCGTCTGGTGGTCAGGCGCTGCCGACAAGCTGGAAAAAGCGGGTCTGGCACTTGCGATGCCAGTTTTCAACATTCCTTACCATCAGAAGCTGTTGGGTGAACAAAGCGAAGTTTATATGGGCCTTGCTGATGTTCATCAGTACGCACCCTCCAAAAATGCGCTCACC
>LUSG01000072.1 GCA_001629395.1 Gammaproteobacteria bacterium REDSEA-S15_B12
GCGCTAAGGCTAGTCTCCACCCAGTTGCGGTGAAAGCTGGAAGAAGGGGCTGATGTGTCAGTCGATTGTTCCGCGACGAATCACGGATCGACTGACTGTTTCTGCAGAGAGCTTTAAAGTGTTAATCGATTGGTTATGGCTTGGATTTAATACAACGATATGAAAAATTCTGATGACGACAACAACAAAGACCGTGTGCTGTCGGTTGATCCGGTAGCCTTCATCCGCGAAGTCGAGAAGATTTGGCAGGCCCGTGATGGTGCTATGGCGGCGGCGGGTTATACGGAAGACGCCGTGGTCTACTATGGTCAGGGGCAATCACATGCGGGTGAGCGCCTGCGGAATTGGCCGAGTCGCTGGTTCGAGTATGCGCGTGACCTATCGATTACCAAGACCTACCGCGGTCATCACGGTAACTGCATCGCCGGTACCTGGGAAAGCCGTTACACCCACCCAGAGACCGGCAAGTGTATTCTCGAACGCGGTGCAGAGTTGTTTTACCTTCGCGGAGAAAAAGTCTACGAGCATCACATGTGGCAACATAGCTGGCCTGAGGATGAAGTCCCGAAAGATGCCGGGTTTTCCACCGACTGATTAAGCTGGCTTTGGTCTGGACGGTGCTAAAAAGGAGACAGGGATGAAGGAAATTGGGTTTGACTCGAAGCTGGTTCAGGAGTACCTAACCGGAAAAGAAATCGGTGTGTTGGCTACGTCGAACCCGGACGGCAGTCCACTCGCTATGCCCATGTGGTTTATCCACGACAGCGATGGGCTTGCCCTGGTGAGTCAAGCGGATGACATGAAGGTCAGGAACATGCGTCGAGATCCACGCGTCGGTTTTGTCGTTGAGACGGGCAGTGGCGGTAGTATCGCGTGCATCATCGTGCAGGGGAGCGTGACTTTTCTTGCCAACGAATCCGACCGTAGCCGGGTTGGCGCCCGGTTCATCGACAAGTATGGTGTCCACATGGAGCAACGCTGGAATGGACGTTCGGTACCCGAATCGCGAGCACTTTTTCTGATCCAACCTCGCCGAGTCAAGCTGTGGGGTACGCTCGCAACATCCGACTGACTAATTGACCGTTTATCCGGATTGTGAACAGTGTTGGCGATGTTCTCCGGTGGCGCGGGGTCAGGTTGGTGCCGGCATGTCCTCTGGGTCGATCCCTGGAACAAAGGTGATACCTGCCTGCTGTTTCCAGTCGTGTGGATAAGCGGCATAGAAGATCACACATTTTTCATCACACTCGTAAGCGATATGATTGTCTTTGGGAACATAAAGAACATCCCCTGGACTGCAGCTGTACGACTCACCATCGCAAGTCAGGCGAAACGTCCCCTCCATACAGTAAATGATCTCATCGCATGTCAGGTCCCATGGCACTGAAACTTGATTGAGGAAGTTAAGACCACCGCACATAGTGTCACTGACTGCACTCGTCACGAATGGCTTGATATAGCTTTTGCCGGGTTCTAATGTATGCAGTCGATGTTCGATGTCAGAGAATTTGTAGAGTTGGGGTTTGTTGGTCATTTCGTTCCTTTACCTAGTTGTCATGCTTCGGCTGCATTAGTCGAGTTGTAACGCTGCAGCCTGTCAGATCGCATTGTGTGAATGGCGTAGTGATTGTAGAGGCAGATGCTGCGGATTTCTCCTGCTTTTCTGGATACTCTCTTGAATCACCGCACCGTACTTGCCGTCTTGCGGCAACTTGAACTACCCTGTTAACTCGATCGATTGCTGGAGTGCAATAGACTGTCGACGCTATTCAGTGACTGGCGCAGATGGTGAGATAGAGGACCGACCATGCCGGTGATTGGGTTTGACTTGGTGCGAAGTGAGCCGTATTTGGGCGGCACGGCATTCGGCGAGACTGGTGCCTACCAGCGAATCGACGCTGTCGCGCGCTACGCCGTTGACCCCAGTCACCCCGCCAACTTCGGCATTACGGACCTGCAATTTGCTAAGACCAATGAAAATGGCCAGGTCTGTTTCGATGGAGACGTAACCCTGCTGCTGCCTGTGAACAAGACCAAGGCTAACGGGGCATTGCTGCTTGAAGCACCGAATCGTGGTCACCCACTCGCACTGCGTTCTTTTAATCGAGCGCCATTTGATCAGATACCCTCAGATGTCATCGAGCCTGGAGATGGTTTCCTGATGCGCCATGGCTGGTCTATCGCTTTTGTTGGCTGGCAGTGGGATGTTCCCAGATGTTCACATCGTTTGGGACTCCGGGTACCCATGGTTCCACCTTCCAGGCTGGATGCACCCAGCGAGATGCAGCTTCGAATCCAGCCTAACGTGGCCACTGACGTGTTCGAACTGACTGACCAGCACGTGGGAGCGGTTGGCAATCACACCCCAATTCCCCCGTTCCAGTCAGGCGATCCTTCAGCCCGCTTGATGGTTCGGGACCACCTCTGGGATGAGCCCGAGCCTATCGAAAGATCCCGCTGGTGTTTCCTGGCAAACGACGATCGCAGTCCGGTAACTCAGGTCCACTTGGAGGGCGGATTTGAGGCCGGTCGCATCTATGACCTGTTCTACATGCCCGGCCAGTGCCCTGTAGTTGGCTCGGGCTTGCTGGCATTTCGCGACTTTGGTTCGTTCGCCCGGTATGATGCCAATTCACCGACGCATGGTGTAGTGACACACACAATTGCGCACGGTGTGTCACAGTGCGGTCGGTTCCTGCGCACGTTGATGCACCTTGGTT
>LUSG01000073.1 GCA_001629395.1 Gammaproteobacteria bacterium REDSEA-S15_B12
CTCTTGGACAGTGGAAATTGTTCTTGGCCTATCCGTCTTTGTCTGCGGAATATGGAGCGTCTGATTTTGGAAATTAATGTCTCGCAATCTGCTTGCGACAGGCCGAAACACCAATCAATGGTTTTCTGTGATCTTCGTTCTTCAGTTTATGGTTATCCGAACAATGCCATACGGGGAAAATCGTTGTCAGGCCCGTTCAGAACATGTCTTCGAGTGTGTAATTCACCAGCATTTCCGCCATTACCGCATTGTTGGGCAACGTGAGCGCCGTGTGTATTAGCTCTGCCAGGTCCTGAGGTTGAATCATCTCGTTAGGATCAACCCGATTGACATCGGAAGTCATATCCGTCCGAACGAAACTCGGACAAATTGCGGTTGCCCGAATGCCTTGATCCCAGCCCTGACGTCGGGTCGCGTGAGTTAAGGCCACGACAGCAAATTTGGTCATCGCGTAACCCATATTGTCATTTTTCACGCGTTTCCCGGACAGTGACGCGACGTTTACGACACGCCCGCTGCCACTTTTTGCCAGGTAAGGCATCGCGAACCGCGTTAACCTTGTAGGCCCCTTGACATTGACCGCCCACATCTCATCCAGCCGGGTTTCATCATCATCCATAAGGCTGACTGGCGGCTCTGACATCCCGGCATTATTGACCAGCCCATCGATCTTCCCAAAATTTGACGCCGTATTCTCGACCCACCGTTGGGCAGAATCCACATCGTGAGCGTGATAACGATTCAAAATAATATCCTGGGCATCGCCAAACTGGCTTGCCGCTGCCATTTCGTCTCTCATGCCCAAGCTCAGTTTTGCGCCGCCTTCCAAGAGTCGGTGCGCAACGGCCAGACCGATCCCTCGATTGGCCCCCGAGATCATGATGACGCGGCCTGTTAGATTCAGCATCTGACTACACCCCAGATTGATGGTTTTTCGTCGGACCCCCTTGTCGCCGATAACTGCCTGCTCAACACACCGCTTTCATTGAATCAGGCCCGACGCTAATACGCATCTGCAACGTCCGAGTCGTCGACTTTCCCCTGCCACAGCCCGTAGAGACCTCTCACAGTAAAGCGTCATCGAGTGGCGTCAACAGTGAGTGCGTTTCCCTTTCATTGTATCCGGGTGTTAATCCGCCTGCCCCGATTGGCACCAGCGGCTGATTAGTCTGGACAACTTGTCGCAGCTGTTCGGCAATTGCCCGCAGTCGGCCCAGTGCTTTTTGGTTCAGACCCCGTGCTCGCAATTCAATATCAGCGGTTATCCGCACCGTAGCCCAAATTTCCACGTCGCCTTCAGCCACGGCGCCGTCCGGCGGTAGCGATTGAACGGCTGAATCGGGCAGTTCAGCGTTAACCGGGGACGGCCTGACGGATGGTATAGCATCCAATTCAAGCGCAGTACCCGCTGCTACCTGTTGGATCTCCTCCCCGCTGAGATTGTCCAAAACCTGGCGAATCACCGCGATTCTAAGCCGATCTCTCGATTTAAGAACCCCCACTGCGCGCAAACGATCCAGGTGTACCGCCGCGTAATACGCGCCGCGGCCTCGAACCTGGGCGGGTGGTAACAGACCCTGCTCGATATAACGACGGACCAAACGAGGGGAGCACCCCCCGAGATGGGCCAGTTCCTGCAGTGAGAACCTCGTATTCGCCATGTAATGAGTATATCCGCCATGGCGATTTCTGTCTAATTGCCTGCCTAAAATCAACGCACCCATTAAACTGACTGATTTTGGCTATTTAGCACTGAATAATGGGGAATTTTGTGGATTACACTCGGAATCGTGGGCCTGGATGGGGAGTTCAGATAACCGGATGACACCAGACACCTTGCGCCTTAAACATCCAAGGACCTGGTTTACCCCACTATGCACGACCGACCTCAGCCAGCGCTTCGGTTCCAGTTCAACAAACACCGGTTATCTGGGAATCAACGCACAACCATCCCATCTAAAACGGAACAATTTGTCGCAATTTAGAAGGTTTCTCCACAAACTGGGGTCTTGAAATGAACTAAAATTGAATGCTCATGAAAATTGGCTATTTGCTCTTTGCGATGCTCGGATTGGCCGTATGTATCGCTGTATTTTGGATCGGGTGGAAACTTGCCTGGAAAGGTTCGGACGATGATCCACATGTCAAATAGTCCGTTGCTCCACAGCATGCAGTCCGTTGATTCTGGACCGCAGGTGCTATGTTTTTAGGGTAACCCATGCGATTCGCTCTCATTGTCCTGCTAATTATCTCGCTGGTTGGCTGTGTTTATCCATTCTTCGCGTCCGCTTCGCTGATTGCCATCAGTTGAGTCGTGCGCACCGCATTCATCTTAGCTGGCCTGTTGTGTGTGTTTTGCCTGTTCGGCTACTTTTTTAGCAAAGAACTGCGCTGGCTGTACGGCGCGTTCAGCATCGCTGCTATACCGGTTCTGGCGCAACTGATCTGGCGGGAGCGAATTTCCCTGAAAGACCTGTTTCGACCCCGAAATCACTGACCCACAATCTCGGGAATGGACTACCTCATATTGCTTCTGGTTGCCGGATGTGTGCTTATCCTGCTGATCGTCCATCAGGACATCATCCAGTTGGGAGAAGGCTACAACAAGGCTATCGGTCAACTGTTCCCGAAACTGGGATCCGTCAATCGATCGATGAAAAACGCGATCTCGCTCGGTTGCGTTGTATTTTTCGGCGGTGTGATCAGCCACGCCTATACACATGATGACAGCTGGTTATGGAACGGATTGATGTTCGCGGTCGTACCGCCGCTTGTTCAGTTCGTTCGGGAAAGGCGTAAATAACCGTCAGGCTGACGCCGAAAAACTACTCGGGACCATCCGGGGCGTCAGTTGGTCTTAAGGCTTCGCAACTACATCACAAATAATCCAATCATTCCAATAAGAAATACGACAAGGCCGATGACAAGAACCACGCGACCCACACCCTGCATTTCAGTCAAACCACCACTGTGCTCACTCATAATTCTAGTTACTCACGAATAAATTAGCCTGGGCGTAGTATATACGGCCACGAAAGACAGGGCTATTTCTGACGGCACTGATACCCCGATTTCTCGGGAGCTAATTGATCAAACGGCTCCTTATGCGACCATCGGCTGTGCCAGAATCCACAGGCTGACCATAGTGTAGAGGACCATCAGTACAACCATTGGTACCTGGCTTAAATTAAATGGGCGGCGCGACCGCCGCCAAATGTACGGCCTGCCACCACATGGGCAAGGTATACCGCAAATACATGGCCCAGCACGACAAAGGTCACTGCCAGATACCAGGCAACACGGGCGCTGAGCAGCCCTATATCAACCTTGTAGTCTGCAGTTCCAAATAGATTCCAGCCATAACCGAATGGATCGGATACCCGAGGGATGAAATATTGTCCCGTAATGACCAGATACGACAAATAGTGCGCCAGGTGATAGGCGATGGCGATAGGAACCAACGTCAGCACAAAAGCACTCGCGACTTCAAGAGTGCTTTTCGGGCGGTCGATTCCATTTTTTTCCCCATAGCGTTGGGCAAGCCGGCACATCAATCCACTGAAAATCAGATAAATAAACAAGAATCCGGCAGAAAAAAGAACCAGCGCTACACTGCCTACCCAACGGATTTCATTGCTCAGAGTCCGATCCAGTATGTGGGTCCATAAACGCGTCTCCAGCAACCCATCAAAGGTTACCGTCGCCAGCAACACAATGACGAGAATCATCATGGAGAATGTGACCCGTTGATCGTTCAACAACCCCAGCGCGGGGGGGCGCAGGTTCCATTGCCGCTGTCCGGGTGCTACTCTGGCCAGGCAGTGGTAACCGTTCACACACTCCAGTGCTTTGTAGTGGCAAGCCGGACCGGCACAGGAACTGACCACCCCACTGTTGTCGACGACGCGTAGTTCCAGTGGTGCAAAACGTGCCAAAATACCAAAGATGACGGAAAAGGTATCCCCGTTCTGCAACCAGACATCCCGCCCGTACACAAACATCCCAAGCCAGGTCACGACTGCATAAATCATGACGGCAATGGCCAGATTTCTCGGCACACTGCCCCCGGACCAGATCAATTCTGCCCAGAAGAATATCAGCAACCCCGCGACTGCCGGCCACATAGCCAACGCGTGCGGATACGGGCGAGCGACAGACAACTGGGCACCTGAGGTCAATCGGCTAAAAGCCCACTCCGCCCAGCAAAACAACGTCCGAAACGGGTTTACCAGCGCCCACAGGTCACCAATCAACGCACAGATAAATGCCACTCCCACCCACCAGACTACCCAGACCATTACCGGCGCAAGGTTGCGAAAAGGATCCGGATCGCCCACAAATCCTGCCAGCACGGTCGCAATCAGGAAAATCACCGCCACTGCCCGGACCATTGCCAGTGGCACTCGCTGCGCAAGACAGCGCAAAAAACTGACTTTCAGCAGGTTGATCCGGGAATAAGCTGTTTTGGCACCGTGATTTCGGCTGAACAGCCCAACAATGACAAAGCTCAGAACAATCGTTGCACCGGCGCCGGTCACCCACAGCCACAACGGAACCGGTAGATCATAACGCTGGCCGAAACCATGGCCCACGACTATTGGCGAAAAAACAATTGCGCCAATCGCCAAGGCGAATCTACACACCGTAGAGACGGTGCCTAAACGCTTGTTTGTCAGCATTGTATCTCGTGCAAAAAACAACGACTAGGTTAATGGATGTGTTGTTGTGTCATGATCGCAGCCAATGACAAGCTAATACAACCAGTCACTACTGTCTAACATCACAACTCGCACAATCCGAGGGCGCCTGAACTCAGACCAGCTCTATCAGCCACAGTCGCGGCTAATATCACCCCAAGGCAGTCGCGTGCGACAAAGAATAGCATCATCAATATCGGACTGATTGACAATAGCATTTGTCAGATCAGCATCAGTCAAATCAGCGCGACTGAATCTCGCACCGGTTAGATCAGCACCGTTAAGAAAAGCCCCCGTTAACTGCGCTCCACGCAAATCGGCTTTCCTGAGATTTGCCAGGAGCAAATAGGCGCCTTGTAGGTCAGCTCGACTAAGATTGGCTTTTCGGAGATCTGCGTTAATCAACTGAGTACCGCGAAGATTTGCCTGACTGAGGTTGGTACCAAATAGATAGGCTCCTGTTAAATCGGCAGCACTAAGTTCAGCCTCATCAAACCGCGCACCGTTAAGATCGGCTCTAGGGAGTTTCGCGCCGTTCAGTACCTTACGCTGTAGATTCGCCCCGCGTAGATCACAGCCCGGGCACTCATTCGAGTACAAAAGTTGCGTCAGGCGCGCATCATAGGAGTCCGTGTCGCCTATTTGATTCTGGTCAACCCCCCCGGGTCGAAAATGCACCGCAAGCTGAATATTCGATAGGCTGTGACTATTAAGGACAATGTTTGAAACGGGTAGTTGTTTAGCTATTGGCAGCAAATTAGCTGCAATAACAATGTTGGTACAGCCTAGAATTGAAAGTGCCGAGAAAACGGCCAACGAACGACAAAACTGACGAACACGGTTTCCGTATACCGAATCCCGTCTACAGATATCGGCTGATAATTCGAATGATTCTGAAAGGGCGTGTAAACAACCCAACATAGTTTCTCACAGGCGAGGAGCGAGGCCCTCAGCCTAACAAATTATTGAGATTGACTCACCATATGATCAACGGCTGCCTTTACTTCGGCATCACTTAAAGTGGGATTTCCACCCTTGCCTGGCATCACACCTGCGCTACCCACGAAACCATTGATAGCATTGGCATACATGGTTTCATTACCGGCAGCTATACGATCTACCCAGGCGGCGGCGTTACCTACCATTGGCGCACCGGCGACACCCGCACCGTGACAGGCTATACATGCCGATTGATAGACTTTTTGTCCATCTACTGCAGCTTCGGTGGTCGACGCAACTTGCGTTGTTGTCGCGGCACTTTGCGCCTCAGCTGTTTTGATCTGACCAACGGCCGCGATTCGAGCTGCGATACCCGAACCGTCACTCATAAGAGATTCTCGATCTGCTTGGGCACGGCCGGGGGTATCGAGATGATGCTCAACGAAGATAAATCCAAACAAAACGAGCGCCAAATGGAAAATGATCAGATAACTTTTCATAATTCTTGATTCTTTTCTAGTGCGGGTAACCTATAAGAGGGGTTTTTTAGCGTTGGCGTTATTCTGCACCGCCGAAGAAGATCTCCCGGGTGAGAAATGTATAGTCGCCTTCGAGAGTACCAATTCCTACGAAAACCAGTAGCAGCAACGGTGGTACGATGATTGCATAGACCAACGCCAGCCGCTCCCAGATCATGTGCATAAATACCGCGACGATAAGCCCCGCCTTGAGCATCATAAAGACAATGATCAGAAACCAGCGCAGGTAACCTTCGAACTGGTAATAGTCGACCGCATACGAAAACCCGCTCAGTATGAACAGCAGAATCCAGATCTTGAAATAAATGCCGAGTGGATGTTGTTGGCCTTCTGTTGTTGACGTTGACATAGCTTTCCTACCAGAGATAAAAGACTGCGAATATGAATACCCAAACCAGATCGACGAAATGCCAATAAAGACCCATGACTTCGACCATGCCGTAATCTTGTGGACGGCCCGTCATAAATCCAGGTTCTTCCCGATCCATTTTGCCGCGTACCACTTTAACAGCCATGATGAACAAAAATAACACGCCAAATGAGACGTGTGTCCCATGGAACCCCGTCACCATGAAAAATATCGCCCCAAACTGTGGAGCACCCATAGGATTCCCCCAGGGTCGCACGCCTTCATCGACAATCAGTTTAGTCCACTCAAAAGCCTGCATACCCACAAAAGTAGCACCGAGCAGTGCAGTGGCAAGCAGCAACCAGAAGCAGGTCATTCGATCCTTTCGATAGCCGAAATTGACGGCTAAAGCCATCGTGCCACTGCTAGTGATCAATACAAAAGTCATAATGGCAATCAGTAAGAGCGGCACATGATTACCAAACATGGTCAAGGCAAAGACTTCACTCGGGTTTGGCCACGGAATCGTCGTTGACATCCGAACCGTTCCATAACTGATTAGGAAACAGCTGAAGATGAATGTGTCACTGAGGAGGAAGATCCACATCATGGCCTTCCCCCAAGGGGTTTTCTTGAATGCTCTTTGGTCAGAGGACCAGTCGGCGATTACACCAGGTGTACCGTCCAGTAGCGGAGCCGTCTCAGTCATGGTGGCTTGCCCAGATTGCGTCATATGTTTTTCTTCTCCTTAGGTGACCAACAACAGACCAAACATCACGAGCCAGACCAATAGTAGGAAGTGCCAGTAGACTGCACACAAATCCACAGTTATTCGAATCTTGGCCACATCAGCACCGCGCCACAACCTAAGTGATGCTCTGAACCAAGCAACTAGACCACCCAGCAAATGTAATCCGTGTAATCCAGTAATGAGATAAAAAAACGAGTTCGACGGATTAGTATCGACAAAATAACCCAGCGACCCCAGTTGGCGCCAGACCAGAAATTGACTTACTAGAAAAGCAAAAGCGAGCGCACCACCTACCAACAATCCTCGGCGCACACCAACTATCTGTTCCTGCCTAGCCGAAGTACGCGCCCACTGCAGTGCAACACTACTCAGTATCAAGATAGCCGTGTTTAGCCACAACAACGCGGGGACAGGGAGCGTTTGCCAATCGGCGTAGGCCATCCGAATAAAGTACGCCGCTGTCAACAAACCAAAAACTGCTGTGACTACACCCAGAAATATCGACAGAAACACCTTTGCGGTTGGCGGACTAAACCCATGCGAATCGGAGAGATAACCCCGCTCGGCCACCCAAGGTTTGGTCGATAACGTCTTGAAAATACTCACAGTGCCTGGTTACTCAAGATCAAATCAATGGTTTGGTAATCACTCATCGAAGCACTAAGTAGCTTGACCGGTATTCTTGCTTGCAGGCACGTTCTGAGGAATAAAGTCTTCTTCCGCACCTGGCACACTGTAGTCGTACGCCCAGCGATAGACCGATGGCAACTCTTTGCCAAAGTTTCCATGAGTCGGCGGCGTATCAGGCGTCTGCCATTCCAGCGTTGTCGCGCCCCATGGGTTTCCACCCGACGGTTTTCCACGGGTAGCACTGTGGTAAAGGTTCCACAGAAAAACCAGTTGAGCGCTGGCGACACAGATTGCTGCAATAGTGATTCCAACATTGACCATTTGGGCGGATTCTGGAATCCAGTCCGGCAAACCATTAGAACCTTCGTTAGCGAAGTAGCGTCGTGGCACGCCCATGATGCCTAAGTAATGCATCGGGTAATAAATGCAATACAACCCGACAAATGTCACCCAGAAGTGAAACTTACCCATTCCGTCATGTAGCATGCGGCCCGTAATCTTTGGATACCAGTGATAAACCGCACCGAATACAGCCAGTATCGGAGATACCGCCATCACCATGTGAAAATGGGCCACCACAAAGTAGGTGTCAGACAACGGCACGTCAACGATCACGTTGCCTAGAAAAATACCTGTGAGGCCTCCGTTGATAAACGTAAACACAAAGCCGATGGCAAACAGCATCGGGACCGTCAGGCGAATGTTTCCCCGCCACAAGGTGAGCACCCAGTTATACACCTTGATTGCCGTGGGCACCGCAATGATCAATGTGGTGGTCGCGAAGAAAAACCCAAAGTAGGGGTTCATACCGCTCACGTACATGTGGTGCGCCCAAACAACAAAACTCAAACCGCCAATAACCACGATCGCCCAAACCATGAGCCGGTAACCAAAGATATTCTTACGGGCATGGACGCTGATGAGCTCAGAGATAATACCGAACGCCGGAAGGGCGACGATATAAACCTCAGGGTGGCCAAAAAACCAGAACAAGTGCTGAAACAATACCGGGCTACCGCCAGAATAATCTAGCTGTTGCCCTAAAGAGATAATGGCGGGCATAAAATAACTGGTGCCAAGCAGGTTATCCAAACTCATCATGATGGCGCTGACCAAGAGTGCCGGAAAAGCCAGCAACGCCAGTATGGTGGCTGTGAAGATCGCCCATACGGTCAGGGGCATTCTCATCAGTGTCATACCCCGGGTACGGGCCTGTAGAACCGTCACGACATAGTTCAACCCGCCCATCGTAAAACCGACGACAAAAATTCCCAGCGAAATACACATCAGGGTAATACCCCAACCGGACCCTGGGGTCCCAGGCAGAATTGCCTGTGGCGGATAAAGCGTCCATCCCGATCCTGTTGGCCCGCCGGGTGTGAAAAAACTTGCTAGAAGAACAAAAACCGCCAACAAATAGACCCAGTAACTGATCATATTGACATACGGAAAGACCATGTCTCGTGCGCCAACCATTAATGGTATGAGGTAATTTCCGAAACCTCCGAGGAAAAGGGCTGTCAATAGATATATGACCATGATCATGCCATGCATGGTCACAAACTGTATGTACGCATCAGGAGTGATGAACGACACCGCGCCGGGCCAAGCGAGCTGAATCCGCATCAGTACAGACAGCACCAAAGCCAACAACCCGACACCCATGGCGGTGATGGAGTACTGTAGCGCGATGATCTTCGCGTCTTGGGAGAAAACGTATTTTCCGAGCCAAGTTTTAGGGTGATACAGCTCTACCTCTTCAACTTCCGCTGGTGGGACGAAATCTTGCGCATCATGTGTGATGTCAGTAAGTGCCATGATAAATACCTTAAACTTTTTCCGTGTGATGTCTGAATTGAATTAAGTGTTTAAGCTCTAAATTCCAACCGCTATCAACCCGAAACCGACTTTAGATAAGCCACAAGGGCATCAAGTTGATCATCAGTTAATTGCGCTGGCGGCATGATCGGAGCATAGTCCTTCACGAGCTTAGCGTTCGGGTTGACGATCGATTCCTTCAAATAATCTTCATCAACCAGTACGGTGCTGCCATCGATCAGGATCTCGTTCTTACCAACCAGCCCTTTCCAAGTCGGGCCAACACCCGCGCCACCGTCTAGGCTGTGACAAGCAATACACCCCTGATCCCTGGCCAGCTGCTCACCCTGCTCGACTAAAGTACCGCCTGAAGCAGTCCCTGTGCCAGCTAACATCTGAGCGAACGTTGGTTGGGTGCTAAGCCACGCCTGAAAATCAGCTTCCTCTTCAACTACCATGCGGCTGCGCATGTTGTAATGTCCTGAACCGCACAGTTCTGCACAAAGCACATCAAATTCACCGACCTTGGTCGGAGTAAACCAGAAATACGTGATCATCCCGGGCACCAAATCCATTTTGGCACGGATCTGCGGCACATAAAAATCATGTAGTACGTCCTTGGATCGCAACAACATCTTCACTGGCCCACCGATTGGCAGATGCACCTCGGGACCGCTGACCAATATATCGTCCTGGCCGTTGGGATCATCCGGGTTTAACCCGAACGGGTTAGTGGCATTGATATTGCGAGTATCCACGGTACCCAGCACACCGTCAGCACCGGGGTAACGGTAGGTCCAACGCCATTGCTGTCCGACGGCTTCTACGAGCATGGCATCCTCTGGTACTTCTACATACTTGGCCCAGACAAACAACCCAGGCGCCAGCATCGCAATCACACCGACTGTCGTAAAGGCCGTCAGCCACCATTCAAGCTTCTTGTTTTCTGGTTCGTACTCCGCGCGACGGTCCTTTCGGTATCGATACTTATAGATGGCGTAGACCATAAATAAGTTGATAGCAACAAATACGAAACCACAGACAATAAATGTAATGGTCAAGGTGTCGTCGATCATGTCCCAGTTCGACGCGATCGGTGTCAGGTACCAAGGGCTCAGAAAATGAAACAATACCGAGCCGACAATCAATACAATCAGGACGATGACTAGAACCATACGTTCAGTACCCCTAAATTTTCCTAGTTATTTTAAAAGACTCCAACCAGCGCCTAACACCACACTCTTAATTCCTAATGGCTAGTAAAAATCGTCGTGTTACCTAGACCAGAAAAAACGACAGCGCCATAAAGGCGCCTTATGCCTCCACAAAATCTATTACGGACCTGCATATCGCTGGCTGGAATTCTGTCACAGAATATCCGGTACAGCAAGAAATAAGAGCCGTTAGAACTTTAATTAAGCAAGTAACCACCGCGATTTAGCCACCACTTCTCAAGTGTCAAGATGACTACACCACCGACAGAATTGTTGATCTAGATTTGCTAATCAATAGTCTGTGCATTTGCAACGTCCCCGTTTACATCGATTGTATCGATTGACCTAATTAATCGAGCATCCCGGTGGAAGCCACTAAACGATGGAAGAATCCGGTTTCCTTCGAGTTGGTACCACTACGATCTGAGCAATGACCACATCGCTAGGCTGTTCCAGAACAAAACGGACCGACCGTGCAATATCCTCGGGCATCAAGCAGACGCCAAAATCCCGGTAGTACTCCTCACCGCGTTTTTCGTCACCAAAACGGGTGGCTGCAAATTCCGTCTCTACCATTCCAGGCAGTACCTCCGAGATCTTGATACCCGTCGCGCCGTAGTCAAAACGCAATGTCTCGCTTAATCCGTGTACTGCATGCTTGCTTGCCGCATAAGCAGCACAGGCCTTGTACGCCTGAATGCCGGCGACAGATCCTATATTCACGATGTGGCCGGTATTTCGCTCTACCATGGAGTCAAGCACGGTCCGGGTCACACGCATGAGGCCGATGACATTGGTCTCAATCGTGGCCGCCCACTGAGCAGCAGTCCCTTCGTGAAACTGACGACGACCGCCAATGTCGTGGCCCGCGTTATTGACGAGAATATCTATATCCCGCCAGTCCAGGGGCAAGCGATCAAGTAATTTTGCGACTGATTCTTCATCCGTCACATCGAGCTCCACCGCAATGGCCGCGTCACCGAGCTCTGCGGCCAGTTTTTCAAGACGCGGTAGCCGACGGGCCGCACAGATCACCTGCGCACCGGCGTCAGCGAGGGTGCGCGCTGTCTGTTCGCCGATACCCGCACTGGCTCCCGTCACTAAAGCAATTTTCCCATCCAGATGTCCCATCGATTTCGTCTCCCGTGATACTGTGGCGCCTGTTCCAATCGAAATTAGCCATGCGTTGGCGGGCCAGTATAATTTGTCTCGTTCATCTTTCGCTGTATGCCGTACGACACGAACGACAAGGAGATAAATCAGGCGTTCCTCCCAACCCGACCGATGCACATTATTCGAGACGGATCCGATCAGGCAGCGGCGGTGCTGATTCTGGCCCATGGTGCTGGTGCTGGTTCCAACTCGGAGTTCATGGAATGGTTTGCACAATCACTGGCCGGCCCAGAGCTCAAGGGCGGTCTAGCCGTCTGCCGGTTCGACTTCCCCTATATGGTCACACGCGGCTCGACTGGGACAAAACGCCCCCCTGACCGGGCTGGTGTTCTCATAGAAACCTGGCATGCGGCGATTAATTGGGTTCGCCGATCCCCGACACCACCGCACCGGCTTTTTATCGGTGGAAAATCGATGGGGGGACGCATCGCCAGCATGGTTGCGGAAGATGAAAAGGTCGACGGCATCGTCTGTCTGGGTTATCCCTTTCACCCACCGGGTAACCCCAACAAACTCCGCACTGAACATCTCGAAGACTTAAACATTCCCATGCTGGTCTGTCAGGGCGAACGCGATGTCTTTGGTCACAGAGCCGAGTCAGCTAGCTGGCAGCTGCCCCGTTCAATTCAATTCAGCTGGCTGACCGATGGTGACCACAGCTTCAAACCGCGAAAAAAATCGGGATTGACTGAGGCAGGCAATAGAACCACGGCTTGCCAGGCGATCATCGAGTTTATTGCCAAAGTACAGCGTTAAGGTGAGGAAATCAGTCCAACTGCAGTTCTTTTAATTTACGGGTCAGCGTGTTTCGTCCCCAGCCCAGGCGACGGGCCGCCTCCTGTTTTCGACCGTGGGTAAATGACAACGCCGTCTGCAACAGCACCCTCTCAAACTGCGGGCCGATCTCGTCGAGGATTTCACTTTGTCCCAGGTCCAGTTTTTTCTGTACCGCGGTTTGAAGTTGTTCCTCCCAACCCGGATCTGCTGCCGGTACATCAACACCGAATTCATCGGGTAGATCGGTCAGCGAGATCGCCCGCCCCGGCGCCATAACCGTCACCTGGCGACAGAGATTTTCCAGCTGGCGCACGTTGCCCGGCCAATGTCGCCGGGCCAGTACTGTCAGTACTGAATCGTTAAGCTGCTTCGGCTCCACACCCAGCTCCCGGGCAGCCTGATCCAGGAAAAGCAGTGCAAGCGGTTCGATGTCTTCCTGCCGGGCTCGCAAAGGCGGCAGCGTCACGGCCATAACATTGAGCCTGTGGTAAAGATCCTCACGAAAGCTTTGGGCTCGAACCTTGGCGTCAAGGTCCTGGTTGGTAGCAGCGATAATGCGCGCGTCGGTCCGTAACTGCTCATGTCCACCCAGCCGATAAAATGTGCCGTCGGATAAAATCCTGAGCAACCGCGTTTGTAGGTCGATCGGCATATCGCCAATCTCATCGAGAAACAAAGTGCCACCGCGCGCCTGTTCGAATCGGCCCTCGCGACGCGCATGAGCGCCGGTAAAAGCCCCCTTTTCGTGGCCAAAAAGTTCCGATTCGAGGAGTTCGGCAGGAATTGCTGCGATGTTGATTGCGACAAACGGACCGTTGTGCCGCGGACTGTTGTGGTGAATCGCACCGGCGACCAGTTCTTTCCCCGTGCCGGTTTCACCACAAATTAGCACATTGATGGTGGATTTTGATAGCCTGCCGATAACCCGGAAAACGGCTTGCATGGACTTGGCTTCCCCGATGATCGACGCCTCGGTCATCTCGGCCTGCAGCGTAGGGGCTGGCTGTGTCTGACTGTGTTTTTCAAGCGCCCGGTGTAGCAGACCGACCGCTTCATTAAGATCAAACGGCTTGGGCAGATACTCGAAAGCACCTGACTGATACGCTGACAGGGCGTTCTCCAGATCGGTGTGTGCCGTCATCACGATTACCGGCAATGACGGTGTTCGTTCATTCAGATGCTGCAATAGTTCCAGGCCGTCGGTACCCGGCATTCGGATATCGGTGATGATTACATCGGGATTCTCAGACTGAACCTGGCGCAGAACATCACCAGCATTATCAAACACTGTCGTCTGCCAGCCAGCATCTCTCAGCGCTTTATCGAGCACCCACCTGATGGACGCATCGTCATCTACGATCCACACGCTGGGTTGTGCATTCATGATGGTTCCTCCACCGGCAGATATAAAGAAAAGCGTGTGTCGCCTGGCTGACTCACGCACTCGATCGCACCACCATGGCGCGATACAATGTCCTGCGCTATTGAAAGACCCAGTCCGGCGCCGCCTGATCGGCCGGACACCATCGGGAAAAACACGTTTTCTCGAATATCGGCGGGTATGCCAGGCCCGTTGTCACTGATTCGGGCTTCGAGTACATGCCGGTGGCGACGATTCCCCAGGGTGAACTGGCGCCGTATGCGCGTCAGCAAACCTATTTCCCCTCGGCCGTCCATGGCCTGTACGCCGTTACGAACTATGTTGAGCACGGCCTGAATCAGCTGTTCTCGATCCCCCATGATCTCGGGGATGCTGGGATCATAGTCCCGGTTGAAGGTCAACCCTTCCTGAACATCAGCGAGCGTTAGTCTGCGTACATGTTCCAGTACAGCATGCAGGCTAAAGCAGGTTTTCTCACGCGTGGTGAACGGACCGGTCATCCGGTCGACCAACGCACTCAGACGGTCTGCTTCATGCATGATGATCCGGGTATATTCCCGGGACTCGCGGTCTGGCAGCTCCCTGTCTAGAAGCTGGGCTGCACCGCGTAGCCCCCCGAGCGGGTTCTTGATTTCGTGTGCCAGACGGTCGATCAGCATGGTAGACACTGCGTGGCGCTCCTGTGAACGTGTTTCCAGCGTGAAGCGTGACAGCTGATCAACGCGTACCAGTTCGACCAGCGCCAACTCCCCATCTCCTACCCAGCCAAAGGGGGACACTGTGCAATCAACCACTAATGCATGCCCGTCAATGGACTGTTTGAGCGTCAGTTCACGTAATGTGGTGGAACGACGCTCCCCGGTGGCCGCCAGGGCCGCCTGGAGCGGCGCACCGATCCCCAGAAGTTCATCGGTTCGTCGGCCACGTACCCGTTCTGCGCTGGCCGCCAACAATATCTGTGCGGCACCATTGACATAGTGAACCGAACCGTCAAGCTCCACCAGCAGGACGGCCGTCGACAGCCCATCAAGGATCTGGTCAGCGGGCAGTGTTTCCATCACAGTCAATCAGTTGCACCAAAACAGTGCATATCGGTGCCGAGCGAGAGGCGCTCTGACCCCAGAACGCGTCGCCCGGTTCAGCGATCAAACGCTGTAATACATCTCAAACTCTGCGGGGTGTGTGGCCTGCAATAAACGTTGAACTTCCTCACTTTTAAGTTCGATATAGGCCTCTATCATGTCATCCGTCATGACGCCGCCGGCCTTGAGAAACTCACGATCCCCAGATAGCGCTTCCAGAGCAACATCAAGAGAATGGGCAACCGTTGGGATGCCCTTTTCTTCCTCAGGCGGCAGGTCGTACAGGTCCTTGTCGAGTGGCTCACCGGGGTGAATCTTGTTCTGGATGCCATCCAGTCCGGCCATCATCATGGCCGTAAACGCCAGATAGGGATTGGCGGTGGCATCGGGGAAACGGATCTCTATACGTCGACCCTTCGGATTTGACACATACGGTATACGACAGGATGCCGACCGGTTCCGTGCAGAATAGGCCAGCATGACCGGCGCCTCAAATCCGGGCACCAGACGTTTGTAACTGTTGGTGCTCGAATTGGTAAAGGCGTTGAGCGCACGTGCGTGCTTGAAAATTCCACCGATGTAATACAACGCCATCTCGCTCAGCCCGCTGGGATGATCACCGGCAAACATGTTGTCCCCACCTTTGAACACGGACTGGTGAACATGCATGCCCGAACCATTATCACCCACCAGCGGCTTGGGCATGAACGTCGCCGTCAGACCATGTACATGGGCGACGTTGTGCACACAGTACTTATAGACCTGCAGTTGATCAGCTTTTTTGACCAGCGTGTCAAAGCGGGTTCCGATCTCACCCTGACCGGCTGTGCCGACCTCATGGTGATGCACTTCCACATCAAGACCCATATCGGCCATGGCCAGGCACATAGCGGAGCGAACGTCCTGCTGTGAATCAACCGGTGGCACAGGAAAATAGCCCCCTTTGACACCCGGGCGATGTCCGATGTTGCCGTCTTCATAATCCTTGCCTGAACTCCAGGCGGCTTCCACAGATTCGATGTGGTAACTGGCTTCGCCCATCTCGTTGGTCCAACGCACTGAATCAAAGACAAAAAACTCTGCCTCAGGTCCGAAAAATGCTTCGTCTCCGATACCGGTGGATTTGAGGTAGGCTTCACCGCGTTTAGCGATCGATCGTGGATCTCTTTCATAGCCTTGCATGGTCGCCGGTTCGATCACGTCACACCGCAACAGCACGGTGGTGTCCTGCATAAAAGGGTCGATCACCGCAGAATTGGGATCCGGCATCAGAATCATGTCCGACTCATTGATCCCTTTCCAGCCAGCGATCGAAGAGCCGTCGAACATCTTGCCTTCTTCAAACGTTTCTTCGTCGACTGCACTGACCGGCACGGAGACATGTTGTTCCTTACCTTTGGTATCGGTGAATCTGAAATCAATAAACTTCGCTTTACTTTCCTGAATCATATTCAGAGCATCGGCCGCTGACATCGTCTGTTACCTCGCTTTGGTTTGTGGCAATTCCTGCTGCCTCGTGTCGTGAACACGGGGCTTAGGCGCCGGGCATATTGGAAAAAGAACTGCTGTTTTAGTAGAAGCAAGTTCTGTGCCACCGAAAAACAACGGGGCATTATACCCAATCTCGGCCAAACTGCACCATTATTGTGCATTTATGGCGTCAGTGCGCACAACTTATGTGCGTATAACACACTCGACCGGGTTATGTGGGTGTCGACGTTGTAACGCGTAGAATGACCACCACACCCCCGGCATCCTCATTAGTCGCCACCACCTCGTGGCCGTGGACGCGACACCAGGCTGGAATATCATTCAGGGCGCCCGGGTCCGTACACTGAACCTCGAGTATGTCGCCCGTATTCAGTGCCTTGACGCGATCCTGCGTGCGTATCACTGGCATCGGGCACAACAAATTTCTGGCATCCAGGATGTGCCGACTCATACGTACCACTGGGCTGGAATCTCGGAAGATGGGAGTGGCTGGATGCACAATGGGACGGGATCGCCCCGGCCAAGCACGGCATCGAACGTGACCCTATTTGCATCGCGACCCTGACCGAAGCGGGCAGCAATACGGGCAGCGAGCGCCATTTCTGATTCGTTGAGGTCACCTTCGATCAGTGTCAGCGGACCGTTATGGCTGGTCATCGTCAGGTGACTGAATCGATGCCGGTAACCTTGCAGATAATTGGTTTCTCCTGCGTCTCTGGCAATGATCAGTTTGAAATGGGGTCGGGGACGAATGTGTCGACCAACCTTCAACAGCATAATGTCATCGAGTTCATAGGTTTTTTTACCCCTGGACTGCCACAGGTCGTTGAGCTTTCTAGAGTAAGTCGCATCCGTCAGAAAACAGCAACCGCCGGCCGGCTGCGCGTAATCCTCTATTCCCAGGGCCGCCGCCAATGCCATCTGTGGTTTTCGGCTGCGGCCGCTGAAATCATAGAGTGACTGCCGATCGACCCAGCCGTTGCGTTCAGCCGCTGAGGGGGATTGAAGTTTCGCGCACAACGGTCGCAACAACAGATCGCCGGCGCCGGATTCCCGCTGCACAACCGGGAAGGTTTCGCGTCTTTGCGACATGGGCCTTTGGCCCACAACTTCGCCTGTAACAATAAAATCAAACCCGTGCACTTGCATCCATTGGCGAGCTTTACCGACCATGAACGACTTACAGTCCAGACAAGGATTCAGATTAGCGCCGTAACCGTGTCGGGGATTGATCACTACATTCTTATATTC
>LUSG01000074.1 GCA_001629395.1 Gammaproteobacteria bacterium REDSEA-S15_B12
ATTTTATACTGGATGTTGATCTTGGTTATGTGTCTGACACCTCGTATCAGGATGATCTAGCAGACAATCTTCAGGTTAGCAGCGAATCATATATTGAGCAGACGGTCAATCTGGAAGTGGATCCGTACGATATCTTCGTTGAAGAAGAAGACCTGCGCGCTGATCTTGATTTCTCGGCCTACCAGAGTGTTGATGCTGAGTTGACCGATGACGAAGAGCCCTATGCGAGATTGCCTGGGCTCAGTGTGACTTGGAGCAAGACCTACGACCTCAGTGCGGAAGACCGGAGTGACAGGTATCTACGCGGTGACAGCACACATTTTAGCTTACGGCCAGAAGTGGATTCGGAACTGGTGAATTTTGATCATGGTTCCGATGATAAGACTGAAGGTCTGCGGCTGGACATTCAGCCAGCTGTTTCGCTTCGCATGGAGCGACAGTACGGTGCTATCACACCGAAGCTGACCCATGCCTATACGGCCTACAGTGTATCTGGACAACCGATTGGAAAGCCGTCAAGCCCAACCAGAAGCATTTTCTTGTTCGAGGTGGCATCGGAACTGTTCCTTGAGCGGGATATTAACTGGGGGGGTGTCGACTATGTTCAGACATTGGTCCCTCGGCTGGCTTATCATTATGTGCCCTATAAGGACCAGTCCGACCTACCCGTGTTTGATACCGGGTCGGTAGGTTTTAACAATATTGTCGATGCCTATCTGGGCGATGGGTTCTGGGGGGCAGACAGGATTCAGAACTTTCAGGGCTTCACTCTTGGGCTGGAAAGCGATACCTATGCCAGTGAATCCGGGGACCGTATGATGAAGTGGACCCTGGCACAGCAGCTATATCTCGCAGATCGAGAAGTGACCCTGAATTCGGGTGATACGCCGGCGACGAGCAGTTACTCATCGCTGCTCGGAGAACTCGATTTCAATTTCACGCGACAGTGGAACGCGAGCGGCTTCGCCAGCTGGAACTGGGACGACAGTGAGTTCGACGAATGGCGCGTGGGTTCGGCGTATACCCCGGGATCACGGAAGCAGGTCAATTTAACTTATCAGAGCCAGGGAGATGACAACCGCAACATGGAAATTGGGCTGAATTGGCCGCTGGCACCCCGCTGGCAGTTGGGGGCGGGCGGGTTGTTCGGCGAGCATGAAGACGACGGACAATATACCCGAATTAGCCTGGGTTATGACGCCTGTTGCTGGGCGATACGGGTGGAGTTAGAAGACCGCCCTATTGTGGAGGATGAGGATTCAGAAGAAAGTGGCGGTGGTCGCATTATGTTCACGCTCAGGCTCAAAGGGCTGGGCACGATTTCTTCAGGTGAGGTGTTGGGGTTGAGTCGAGGGTTCTCTACGTCCGCGCTTGCATTATAAATCGATGGTCACATCGCCTAAACGAGTCGAATTCGTGCAGTTGGCGCTGCCTTTGCGTACAGACAAGCTAAAGTTGCTTGTTGTTATTGTGCTGTTTTTGCTTGTCGCCGTGTCTGATCCTGGAATGAGCAGTGACAGCATCGACCGTGTTGTTGCCGTGGTAAACCAGGACATTATTACTGAATCCGAGCTCCGCCAGGAGGTGGCGCAAACCCAGAGAGAACTGCGTGCTAAAGGCCAGGCAATACCACCGCTAGCAGACCTGAAGGTAAATCTCCTTGAATCAATGATTGTGCACCTGATTCAGATTCAGCGGATCGAATTCCTTAACATTAAGGTCGCGGACGAGATGGTCATGGCTGTGGTAAATGACATTGCGCGAAACAACCAGCTCTCTCTAACGCAGCTGCAGGTAGAAATCGAACGCACCGGACTGAGTTTTGAGGAATATGTTGAGGACATCCGTGACCAGATTGCTATTCGCCGTCTGGTCAATCAGGAGGTGGCCCGAAAAATTACTGTGACGGATCAAGAAATCGACGAGTTTCTGATTCAGAATCCAGATGCCCTACCCAAGCGGCCGATAGAACTCGATCTGGCCCACATTTTGATAGCCGTGCCGGCCGATGCAATCGAAGAAGACATCGCAATAAGAGAAAAAAGGATTCGTCGAATTCAGGACAGGATTTCTGATGGTCTGGCCTTCAGCGATGCTGCAATGCTTTACTCTGACAGCCCAGATGGTCCTGAAGGTGGCCGGTTGGGATGGCGACTGAGCGCTGATTTGCCGGCTCTATTTGTTACGGGCGTGTCTGAACTTGAAGTTGGTATGGTGTCCGGCGTGATCCGAAGTCCACGAGGGTTTCATATTGTCCAGCTATTGAATCGTCGGGGTGGGGAGGAAAACTTGGTCGAGCAGTCTCGGGTCCGACACATACTTCTGGTACCGAACGTGGTTTCGGGAGAAACCCAGATACGTCAGCGACTCGAGCGTATCCGCCAGAGGATACTCGCGGGTGCACCATTTTCAGAGATGGCTAAGCTCCATTCCCAGGACCAACAGAGCCGTGCAAAAGGGGGCGATCTCGGATGGTTGAGTCCAGGCGACCGTGATGGTGAATTTGAAAAGGTCGCGAGCGAACTGGCAGTGGGTGAGATCAGTACAGTGGTTCAAACTGGTGCCGGTTTTCACCTCCTACAGTTGGATGCGCGACGGACCAGAAATATGAGTGCTCGAATCAAACGCAGTCACGCCCGGCAGCAGGTTCGCACGCGAAAGGTTAACGAGAAATATGAAGAATGGCTCGGCGAAATACGGGATATAGCCTACATCGAGTATCGTGTCGCACAGGACGACCTGTAACCCACCGAACACCTCGTTCGAAATGCACAGTGGATTACAGATAGTTCTGGTCTTCGATTAGCGGTTACCAGTAAATTCGGGGTAGGCTTCGAGGCCGCATTCACTGACATCCACGCCGCGGTACTCGTCATCTTCACTCACTCGTAGACCGGCCAA
>LUSG01000075.1 GCA_001629395.1 Gammaproteobacteria bacterium REDSEA-S15_B12
CCAGTAGTGGGTCGGCTGCTGCGGTCGCTGCCGGTTTCTGCTGTGCAGCGCTTGGTACGGATACCTTGTGTTCGGTCAGGTTGCCGGCAGCGTACTGCGGCCTGGTCGGATTCAAGCCAAGTCACGGCCGTCTGTCGACTAAAGGCATCATTTCTCTGCTGCCCGAGCTGGATGCAGTCGGACCCATCACCCGGTCGGTTGCCGATCTTGTTCACCTGATGACAGAGCTTGGCGGCTGGATCGTGTCGACCCAGCAGTCTCCACTTGACCGGTTGCGTTGGGGCGTACCGGATAGTTTCAATGAGGAAGAACTTGCTGGGGATGTCCAGGTACCGTTTGAGTCCGCGCTTGCGGAGCTGTCTGCTGTCGTGCGCCCGCAGCCAGTGACATTTCGCCACTGGGACCCCGGGACCCTGCGTCGCTCGGGTTTGTTACTGGCAGAACATCATGCTGCTTGTCACTGGGCCGATCCGGCCAGCGCCTATTCAGCCCGACTGAAATCGATGCTGCAGTACGGTCGCAAAGCGAGCGCCGATCGGTTGGCCAGAGCACAAACCTGTGTTCTTGAAAGTAAATCAAATCTGATCGGGTGCTTCGCCGAAGTTGATGTCATCCTGATGCCGACGGCCCCTCAGACGGCGTTTGCCAGCGATACATCGGCGCCTGCCAATCAAGCCAATTACACAGCACTGGCCAACGCCGCTGGTTGTCCATCGATTTCTATTCCCTGCCGAACCCCAGAAGGCGGTCGCCCGGCTGGACTGCAACTGGTGAGTGCGCCGGGCAGTGATGAAAAATTATTGGCATGGGCATTACAGCTCGAGCGCTTTTTGACAGGTTGTTAAGTGATCGGCAGGGTTGGATAGATCTTTCTGCTAGACTGGCATCGACCTTATTCCCAGGGAATCATCCATGGCAGCAGACCCAAACGAACAACAGCCTGGGCAGACACTGTTCAGTCAACGTGCCCGTTACCACAGCAGTGAAAACAATTTTGAATTTTCCTGGCCTGCAGTACCGGTACACCAGTTCGTTAAAGAACGCGACCACGCGTTGGCAGAGCATACCCCAACTGGACTGATACCGCTGGATCTGGGGGATGAACTTGGTTTTGATTATCCCGCCACCACGCCAACCCTACTGACACGTTACGCCAAGATCTGTGCCGATGATGCGTTATCGGTTTCGTTCAAGGCGGCAGGTACCGTGTATTACGTTATTCGAGGTGAGGGCTGTTCAACGCAAGATAACAATGTTATCGAGTGGGGTGCGGGGGATCTCTTTTGTTTCCCCGGTGCTGGCAAGACCGTTCACCAGGCAGGTGGTCATGACACTCTTTTGTTCCTGGCAACCAACGAGCCTCTGCTCAGTATTGATCGGCTGAGTCCACCATCACCGGCCGAGGCTGTAGTTGAGGCCGTGCACTGGCCAGCAGACGAGATCACTCGACAGTTTGAACCGGTCCTGAGGCGGCCGATTACTGAAAAGACTTCCGGTCACGCGGTGCTATTCTCGAGCAGTGCCCTAAGCGGGAGCACCAATATCCTGCCCACGGTGAACTGTGCGGTGAACATGCTGGAGAGCGGTAAAGACCAGCGTCCTCATCGCCATAACGGTGTCGCAGTCACGTTGTGTATCCGAGGTCAGGGTGTTTACTCGCAGATCGAAGATCAGCGGGGCGACTGGATCGATTTGGGGGTACAGATCACACCGCCCGCAGCGCTTGGCACCTTCTCTACGGCGAGATACCCAAGTTATGGGCCTGGTCGGTCTGGCCCATGCTTCCAGCCATTTTTTCCATCTGGTTCTGCCGCCATTGTTTCCAATACTCAAGCAGGAATTCGATGTCAGTTATGCGCAGCTCGGCCTTTTGCCGGGATTGTTTTTTGCAGCATCGGGTGTGATGCAGATTATCAGTGGCTTTCTGGTGGATCAGTTTGGGGCTCGCCGCGTACTTTTGGCTGGGTTGGTGCTGCTGTCGATCAGCATGCTGCTGTGCGGGCTCGTGTCAGAGTTCTGGATGTTGATTCCCCTCGCTGTTGTTGGCGGTATCGGCAACAGTGTTTTCCATCCGGCCGATCTCGCCATCCTGACCGATAAAGTCAGCCGGCCACGGCTCGGTCGAGCCTATGGTATTCATGCGCTGTCGGGCAATCTAGGCTGGGCAGGTGCACCGGTGTTTGTCATGACGGTGGTACAGTTCAGTGACTGGCGGACCGCACTGGTGTTGGCCGGTTGCGTCGGTTTTGCGGTGTTGCTGGTGCTGCTCTTGTCCGGTACCGAACTGGTGGAGTCAGCACGGCATGCTGTCAGCACGCGGCATCCACAAGTCACCGCTGCTGAGAACGTCCGAATGCTGTTATCACCCACGGTGGTGTCCTGTTTTCTCTACTTTACATTTCTATCTACAGCGCTGATCGGGATTCAGACGTTCGGCGTTACTGCGATGGTTCAGATCTATTCGGTGCCGTTAACACTGGCGACTACTGGGCTGGCCCTGTTTCTTGTGGCGTCAGGTGTCGGTGTGGTTTGCGGTGGGTTTGCAGCTGACTGGACTGATCGGCACGACGTCATCACGATGTCGGGCATGACACTGGGTGGGGTAATATTTTTTATCATTGGTTCCAGTTCGATTTCCCCCGCTATGTTAATTCCGGCGCTCATCATCGCCGGGTTTGTCGCCGGTACCACCACGCCGTCGCGGGATATGCTGGTGCGCAAAGTGACGCCGGAGGGTGCATCTGGCCGGGTTTTTGGTTTTGTTTACTCCGGGCTCGATCTGGGGTCCTGCCTGATTCCGCTGATTCTGGGTTGGGTGCTTGACTATGGATCAGCACCCGCGGTTTTCTATATCATTGGGAGTATGCTGCTGGTGACCGTGTTGACGGTGGTCAATCTGCGCCGTTATGTACCGGTTCGGCACTACTCTGTCTGATACCATGAACGTCGTTGAACGGTACCCATACGAGGAAATAATTTTGCCGCAATATCGACTCGCAGAGCTCACAAAATCACTGCCGGCCACTGTGCCGTTTGTGGGGCCGGAAACGCAGGAGCGGGCCCGTGGTGGTAGCCGCTATCGCTGAAGCAGGTAGTGCTGCCTGGATGTACGGTGACCCAGAAAATCATGCGCTACAACATGCAATCGCAGCACATCACGGTGTTGATCCCGCTAACATCATGGTAGGAGAGGGGATCGATGGTCTGTTTGGTTACGTCGTCCGTATGTTTGTGGAGCCGGGTGATTCGGTAGTGACCTCGCAGGGTGCTTACCCGACCTTCAACTATCATGTTGTTGGTTACGACGGTCAACTGGTCACAGTCCCGTACTGTAATGACCGGGAGGACGGGGATGCCTTACTGGCAGCGGCTGCTGAGTGTCAGGCCAAGCTGATCTATCTGGCCAATCCAGACAACCCGATGGGCACCTGGTGGGGCGCCGAGAAGGTAGACGACATTATTGCTGGGGTACCGGCAGGTACGTTACTGGTACTGGACGAAGCCTATGGAGAATTTGCCGAACCGGGGACGCTGCCGGAGATCGATGTATCCAGTGACCGAGTGTTGCGTTTTAGAACTTTCTCAAAAGCTTACGGGCTGGCAGGAATCCGTCTAGGCTATGTTGTTGGGAATGCGGATCTGGTGGCTGAGTTCAACAAAGTCCGAAACCATTTCGGTGTTGGTCGGGTTGTTCAGGCAGCTGGTTTAGCTGCATTGGCAGATCAGTCACATCTCGCTTGGGTGATAGACCAGGTTAAGGCAGCGCGACGTCGGATCGTTGAAATCGCGTCAGACAACGGGCTGACGACTGTCGACTCAGCGACGAACTTTGTGGCTGTGGACTGTGGCCGCGATGGAGATTTCGCGACCCGTGTATTGAACAACTTGGTTGAACGCGGAATCTTTGTTCGGATGCCGGGCGTGTCACCACTTAATCGCTGTATTCGCATCACGGCTGGGCTCGATCATGAACTGGATGCATTTGCGGCCGCACTGCCGCTGTCACTTGCCGACGCTAACTGACAGTGTTGTATGCTGGACAACGTTAGAGTAATGGTCGAAGGACGAGTCCTGCACCGAGGAGCATGAGCAGGCCCAGTACTGCCCGGCGGAAACTGCTCTGAGACAGCCTGCGGCGAATAGGTATCCCAAGTTTAAGCCCCACCAGCATAGCCGCTAGCCCGACAAACGATATCTGTGTCGTATCGAAAGTGAACAGACCAACCCAGGCCAGGCCGATGGCAAATACACCGCTTGAAATCGTAAACGAGATGTTGATTGCCTGGATGAAAACGTTGCGGTCAAGCTGTAGCGACAACAGGTACGGTAATACCGGCATCACCTGCGAACCGGTGACACCGTTAACCAGCCCCGTTGTGAAACCGACCGGTATTTCAAGACGCCTGGCGAGCGCTGTTGGCAGCCTGAATGCCGGTTGAGTGATGGCAATAACACAGTAGATGATCAGTACCAGGCCCAGAATTGCCGAAGAGATGGCCGGGTCGAGCCACATCAGCAGGGCGAGGCCTATGAAAATTCCCACCGGTGCTGCTGCATAAACCAGGCGAAACTGCATCAGTGTCGCCCTAAAATGCCCGGCATCACGCATTACAATCAGATTGCTGACGACCGAGGGCAAAATCAGCAGTGGCAGTGCTTCTTTTAGCCCGATGGCATAGACGATAAACGGCAGTGCGGTTGTTGAAAATCCAAGGCCGGTGATGCCCTTGACCAGTGCGGCGAAGAAAAATGCACCGACTACAATCAGAAATTCACCGGGTTCCAATTATTTTTACCGAGTAGTGGGGCCGGATAGGACCTATCAAGAGGAAAGACGCTTTGAGTGTAGGCAATAACCGCAGTAATGCCCAGCATGTCACAATGTCGCTTAACGACGGTGCCAACTGTGTTTAAGGGTCGAACCGAGATGTTCCAGTACAGGATAAGGGATCGCTGGTGCCGGTGACCAATAATATTTTTGTACTCGCTGATCGCTATGTCGATGAGCTCGCAGCACTCCAGCCAATGCTCGCCACTCAAATGGGGGTACCAGGATTTGATGGACAATGGGGCGCACAGGATCCGTCGGGGTGGCAGGACATCGGTGCGCTGCTCAAGCGTACCCTGTCGGCGATCGAGGCGCTTGCGCCATCTGACCAATATCGAGAGCAGCTCGGCCGCCGGGTTCTGAAAGACCATCTCAGTGGCCGGTTGGATCGTATTGAGTACGATTTCCCACTGCAGGATCTGAACAACATCGCCTCGCCGGTTCAGGGCTTCAGGGAAACCTTTGATCTGATGCCGAAAGTCGGAGCAGATGACTGGGAACTGATTGTCAAGCGGCTCAGCAGTCTGGACGAGGCTGTGACTGGTTATATAGAGAGCCTCTCTGACGGCCGAAGACGCGGACTGGTCGTAGCCCGGCGCCAGGTCGCAGCCTGTATCGAGCAGTGCCGGGTGAACTCAGGTTCGGGTTCTTTTTTTTGTGAACTCTTGCCGGCGGTCTCTGATGCACACGTACCCGATGCCCTGCGGACTGAAGTCGACAGGGGAACCGTGGCTGCCCGCTCGGCATATGCACACCTAGCGCATTACCTAGAAAGCGAGTATCTGCCCGACAGTGTCGAAGCCGATGGGGTGGGTCTTGAACGTTACCGAACAGCCAGCCGTCACTTTCTGCTGACCGAGATCGACCATGAAACGGTCTACCACTGGGCGTGGCAGGAAGTCGCTGCCTTACGAAAGCAGATGACCGAAGCGAGTCGGCAAATCGACCCTACGCTTGGTTTCCAGGAGATCGTAAAACTGTTGAAGACAAACACAGACTATGTTGCGAGCTCAGAGGCTGAATTTCTCAGCCAAATGCGGCAATGTCAGATGGATGCTCTGCATAAGCTGGACGGTACCGTGTTTGACGTTCCTGCACCAATCAAGCAGATCGATGTGCAGATCGCACCGCCGGGCAGTACGCTGGGGGCCTACTATATTCAGCCGTCGGAGGATTTTTCCCGTGCCGGCAGCGTCTGGTATGCAAAGCCCACCGATACCAGCGTCTATCCGTTGTTTGACGAAATGACGACGGCCTATCACGAAGGTTTCCCCGGACACCATCTGCAGATCGGTGTGCAGATGTGCCTGGGCGATGAACTGACCCGCGCTCACCGGCTCGCTATATGGTATGACGGCTATGGTGAGGGTTGGGCACTGTACGCCGAGAGACTAATGGATGAACTGGGATTTATCGATCGCCCGGAATATCGCTTTGGGCTGTTGTGCAGTCAATTGATGCGCACCTGCCGGGTAGTGATTGACATTGGCATGCACCTGGGATTGACCATACCCGAAGATAGCGTTTTCCATCCGGGTGAAACCTGGACGTTTGACCTGGCCGTCGAGATGCTGCGGGACTATGGTCTGATGTCACCTGTGAATGCCCGCTCTGAAGTAACGCGTTATCTGGGCTGGCCGGCCCAGGCGATCTCCTACAAAGTAGGCGAAAAGTTTATCTTGGACTTGAGGACTCAAGCCGAACATAAACCGTGGTTTACGCTCAAGGAGTTTCATCGACGTATACTAGCTTCCGGCCCGGTCGGACTCGATCATCTCAAAGAATTGATCCTTGGCCATGAATACGCTGGCAGTTTGAGATAGATTGACACAGTGATTGCGATAAGATGCGCGTTGTGACCTGTGTATGCGGCAGACCCTGTAGCAGGGTAGCAGAAGGTACAACTCAGAGTAGCGGGAGGTAGGTGACTATGGTATTTAATTTTCTGAAGAAGCACTTTGGTTCCGAGAAGGACAGTGGTGGAACCGACAGTCGTCAACAGGCAGTCGCACACGAAGGCTACACCATAGTACCGACGCCAAAACAACATAAGGACGGTTGGACAACGGAAGGGCTAATTGAGCGCGAAGTCGATGGCGAAATCGAGTCACGCCACTTTATCCGGGCCGAGACCCACATGGAACGAGACCAGGCTATCAGCCATACGATTATGAAGGGCCGGCGTATTATCGACGAAGAGAGGCGTATGAATCCCGACCACAGTGACTGATTGAGTTGATAAAATAGGCTAATCAGTGGCCGGATCGAAGACGATAAATCGAATTACGTCTCAAGTTGTTTTGCCATTGCCTGATGTAGTTTCTGCATGCCTTTGAGCGGGCGTACCCAGACCTTGAATTCGATGATCTGATTGTTGTCGTTCCAGCGAATATGATCCACACCGTTGATCACAATACCATCTAGGGTTACCTCGAACTCCAGCATGGCCTGGCGTTCATCGACCATTTCCCCTAAATATTTAAAGCTCTCATCGAGCAGTACGTTGGCTGCTGCAGTTAAGTATTTCACCACGATGACCTTGCCCACCTGTGGTGTATGAACCACCGGTGAATGGAAGACCGCGTCATCGGCAATCAGGGTATCCAGTGCCGACACATCACCGTTGCGGATGATCTCGTGCCAGGAATCTAGGGCTGCTGCCATATTTAGACCTCGCCTCCTAGTCCCGGCTAAAGCGTTCAGTTAACCGGCTGATTCCAGCGCACTCAGTACCAATCGATGGAACTGGTGTGCACCGTGTTCGGCTATTCCGCTTGAATCGGGATCGACAATGAACCGTCCCTGGTCATAAGACCTGGACTTCAAACCCCGCTGAGCGGATTCACACAGAGCAATATCCTCCGGCGCCAGAATGTCGTTAAGGTATTGCTGCCGTATATCATAGTTTTGATCGATCTCTAGAGCATACTGGTGGCCGCTGAAACTGGTTTTCTCATGACCCAAAGGCAGGATAGACAAAACATTGAGGTTTGGAACCCCCGGGAGAATATTTATGGTGGTAGTTGGCCACAGGTACCAGAATGCACCGCTTTGTATAGGGGCGTCCGAATCAAAGGGATAGGCTGTGTTCTTGGGCTGGGTCTTGGGTCCTAGTTGTCTGGACCAGTTGTTATAGGTATCGAGCTGGTAACTCGACATGTCAAACAATGAAACAAAATCCGGGTGCCCAGGTGCGCAGTGATAGCATTCCACAAAATTATCGACCACTACTTTCCAGTTTGCCGATATCGCTGATCCTAAACTGACTGAGTCAACCACGTGCAAATTACCTAATTCCGGCACCCGTTTCTGGATATCTTGTGCCAATCCCGGGGCGTGACTGTCGAGTGACTCAGCGTCAGGGTCGAGATTAAAGAAGACAAAATCACACAACGTATCGACCCGAACTGGTTGTAGACAGAATTCGGCTTTATCAAACCCGGGAACATTCTCAGAATTGCGGGCATGACGTAGCTCCCCGTCTAATGCATAGGACCAGGCGTGATAGGGACAGACGATGTTGCGAGTGTTTCCACTGCCTTCAAGTAACTGATGGGCGCGGTGCCTGCAAACGTTATAGAACCCACGCAGTGTCTTGTCCTGGTCGCGAACAATAAAGATGCTCTCATCCGCAACTGTGGCAGTCAGGTAATCGCCGCTTTTAGATAACTGAGAGATGTGACCGGCGTAGTGCCAGTTACAGTAAAAAATTTTCTGTTTTTCTTGTTCGTAAATTGTTTCGTCTAGGTAAAGACGTGAGGGGAGCGTATAGGAATGCTGGGGTTCTTCATGAATGGGCAGTCCCGATTTTGGTTTGACAGCTTTAAGGTGTGCCATGCTTGTTCCCCTCTGAATGTTCTTCCTGTAGCTTACGGTAGCTCGGGTTGATTGTAACCTGATTGAGTGTGGGGAAAAGCGTGGTGGTCGGCCACTGATCTACGAACAGGGATGAAGTCTCACCTCGGTTCGGTCAGAATAACGTCAGAATTACTCCTGAGGAAAAAACATGTCCAAGGTTTGTGTGGTTGCCGGTGTTGGTCCTGGAAACGGCGCCTCGTGTTGCCGGCGTTTTGCGGCTGAAGGTTATTCAATTGCGATGCTGGCCAGAAATTCTGAATATCTAAATTCACTTGCTGCTGAAGTAGATAATTCTTTGGCTATTGCTTGTGACGTAAGAGACCCCAAGGCTGTTGTGTCCGCTTTTGATCAGATCAGCAATGAACTCGGTGAAGTAGATGTGCTGATTTACAACGCAGGGTCGGGTGAATGGAATAATGTCGAAGAGACCACGGTAGAGGGTATGGAGTCGTCCTGGCAGACCAATACCTTGGGCTTGCTGGTTGCTAGCCAACAGGTCATCCCTGCAATGAAGACAAAAGAAGCGGGTGCAATTGTTGTGATAGGCGCGACAGCGTCATTGCGAGGTGGTGCCAATTCGACAGCATTCGCTTCAGCGAAGTCGGCCCAGCGCAGCTTGGCCCAATCGATGGCTCGGCGCTTAGGTCCCATGGGGATACATGTTAGCTATGTCATTATCGATGGCATTATTGATCTTGAGAGGACACGTGCAGCACGACCGGATATTCCAGATGATTATTATCTGCAGCCCGACGACATTGCTCAGAGTGTTTTTGAGCTAACCGGCCAGCACCGTTCTGCCTGGACATTCGAGTTGGATCTTCGGCCATTCGGAGAGAAATGGTAGATCAGATCGGGACTCTTTATATAAGGTACGGATGTCGGATGCGGCAGAAACTTAGAACAAGCAATAAATAAACTAATCCAGGATTCAACATGTCGAGCTCAACACTTCAACTCAATGAAAAGGTTCACGACTATCTGTTGGGACATTCGCTGCGCGAAAGTACTGTCTGTCAGCAACTCCGCGAAGAAACAAAGCCCATGAAGATGGGCATGATGCAGGTGTCCCCGGAACAGGGCCAGTTCATGGCCTTTCTGGTCGAGCTGACTGGAACCCGCAAAGCAGTCGAGGTTGGCACCTTTACCGGCTACAGTGCCCTGTGCGTCGCACAAGCGCTGCCCGAAGAGGGCACACTGGTTTGTTGTGATGTGAGTGAGGAGTGGACGGCAGTGGGTAAAAAATATTGGGAACAGGCTGGGGTCAGCGATCGGATCGATCTCAGAATCGGACCGGCGGTCGACACGCTGAAGGCCATGTGTGATTCAGGAGAAGAAGGCTCGTTCGATTTCGGTTTCATTGATGCGGATAAAGCGAACTACCAATACTACTACGAGTATGTGCTGGCATTGTTGAGGTCCGGTGGACTGCTGCTGATTGACAATGTGCTGTGGGGTGGCAGCGTGGCGAACCCGGATAAGACCGATGAGGATACCGAAGCAATTCGTGCCTTGAATAGTTTTCTGCATCACGATGATCGGGTGTCATTGAGCATGCTTCCGGTTGGTGATGGCTTGACCCTCGCGCTGAAACGGTAACAAAAACAGCGACCCGCGTCTTATTTTCACGTTATGAATCCTCCGCATATTGAACCGCTTCACGGCCCCTTCGCCTGGAACGCATCATCGCTGGATCAGAACGGAGGCTGGTCAGTAGAGCTGGACATTGATGACATAGCTTGTCTGGACGATGCCCTTAATACGGTGGTGTCTCGGCAGATTGCTTGGTCGTCACTGACAAAGACTCAGTTCCCGTTGCCGGTGCTTGCGCAAAAGCTCGAAGCAATATCTACCGAACTTGAGGACGGTTGTGGGATGGTTTCTATACGTGGTATTTCACCTGCACGTTATACATCTGATGAGTTGCATACACTGTGGTTTGGCTTGACCCTGCATCTAGGTACACCGGTCTACCAGAATTCGCAGGGTCAGCTGCTCCGAGATATCTGTAATGAGGGAGACGGAGTCGGGAAGACTTATGGTCAGATGGACACTGGGGAGGGTGTCTTTCTGTCGTCCCGGGCACGAACTGCGTCAACTGCACAGCTCAGGTTCCACACTGATCGGGCGGATATCGTAGGACTATTGTGTGTCAGTCGAGCTAAGAGTGGTGGTGAGACACGTATTGCCAGTTCAGTGACGGTGCACAACGAAATGATCCGCCGCCGACCGGCGCTTGCCGCACTACTCTACGCACCAATTTACCGCTCTCGCCTGGGTGAGGAAAAGGGAGGCGACCAGATGTTTTACCCGTTGCCGGTGTTTGGTTGTCGTGAAGGGAAATTCACCAGTCACTATTCCCGTACCTACGTAGAAGCAGCCCAGCTTTTACCGGAAGTGCCCAAAATGACAGATGACCAATGGGCCGCACTAGACCTTCTAGCTGACCTTGCCGATGAATACTGTGTGGAAGGTGTGTTTGAGCCAGGCGATATTCAATTGCTAAACAATCACGTGATTTATCATGCCCGACGACCATTTATTGATGATGCGGACCTTGGGTATAAACGAAATTTGATGCGGATCTGGCTATGCCCGCCCGGCAACCGGGCGTTACCCGAAGATCATGCGCCGCTTTGGCGTATTGTTGAAGCTGACAGCCTGCGCGGCGGTATTGCTTTGGAGCCTGCGCACTAAGACGGCGGAATTATCGGGTGTGAACCGCACTCTCTGCCGAGTTAGCCGTGGTGCCAGTCGTCCGGGTCCTGGGAGTTGCCCGGTGAGAGCCCGAGAATATCTCCGTCAGTCGATGTACCCAGTCCGAGAACAGTCCGGTTGGCATAATTGAAATAAGCAACGACTTGATTGATCTCCAAGATCTCGCCATCCTCAAATCCACTGCTGCGCAACTCTTCAATTAGCGAAGCAGTCATCTCGCCCGGCCTTAGTGTCAGTTGCCGGGTATAAGTCAGCGCCAGCTTCTCGCGAGGGGTGAGATCCAGACTTTCGATATCCCCTGCTTCCAATCGCAGTCTTAAGCGGTTACTACGGACATCGTCATTCAGCAACCGTTTAAGACCGGAAAAATGATGCTCAACACAATAGTTGCACTGGTTCAGCAGGCTGACCCAGACGCCGATCGTTTCCAGAAACCACTTGGGCAGTGAATTCGCGTAATGGTGCAATACATTCTTGTAGATCACCATATGGCCGTCCATGGTGTGGGGCCGTAGGCTATGAGCCATCATGATGTTGTCGACGTTATTGTCCGATCCTTTGATCCGGTCATACAGCGTCCGCAGGTAGCCAGAGGAACTCTCATATGGAATTGTCTTGATCCAGGACATGTCTGCTCCCGATGTTTCGGTATCGTAGGGGCTGATTGTGTGTCAAACTGGGGTCACATTCCAAGGTCGGATTTAGACTGATCAATACTGGGATGGGTTCCAGCATCTAAAAGTAGAACAACCACAAATAGGAATCGGCATATGAAGCGGCGACAGTTAGAGTTCCTATTTCTCAATGTGGGTCATTTTTTCGATCACCTGATCATCCTAATTTTTTCGGCGGTTGCAGCCCTCGCGCTGGCCCGGGAGTGGGGCATGGGCTATGCACAGCTAATTCCCTATGCAACCCCTGGATTCGTGGCTTTTGGTCTGTTTGCGGTGCCGGCCGGTTGGCTGGCCGATAAGTGGAGTCGAGAAGGGATGATGCTGGTGTTTTTCATCGGTATTGGCATTGCTGCTGTACTCACTGCCTTTGCAGATACACCCCTACAAATCGGGTTAGGATTATTTATCATTGGTATGTTTGGTGCCATTTATCATCCGGTTGGATTGGCGATGGTCGTGCAGGGTCGAACGAAAACCGGCATGCCGTTGGCAGTCAATGGAGTGTTCGGAAACCTGGGCGTTGGTTGTGCGGCCTTGATTACAGGGTTCCTGATTGACCAAACCGGTTGGCGCTCAGCATTTGTCTGGCCGGGCGCGGCATGTGTTGCAATTGGATTCGCCTACGCGCTGTTTCTATCCACGACCCATCAGTCGAGGGGTTCTGCGGAAAAGGTGGGTGCGGGACAGGCAAAGTCTGACCAGATGTTACAGGTTTCACGCCCGGTGTTGATTAGAATCTTCGCTGTCATCTTTTTTTCGACTGCAGTCGGCGGGCTGGTATTTCAGAGCACGACATTTTCGTTGCCCAAGGTATTTGATGAACGTTTGGGAGAACTCGCTGTTACGGCTACTTCGGTGGGTGGTTTTGCGTTTGTTGTGTTTGCATTGGCCTCGGTCGGACAAATTATAGTCGGCTACCTGCTCGACCGCGTATCACTTAAGCTGGTTTTCCTTATAGTTGCTGCCATACAGACTGTATTTTTTGCTCTGATGGTCGGCGCCACAGGGTCAGTCGCATTGGCGGTTGGTGCCGTGTTCATGTTGGCGGTATTTGGACAGATCCCCATCAACGATGTACTGCTCGGCCGGATTACCCGCAGTGAGTGGCGTAGCCGAGTGTTTGGGTTTAGGTACATCGTCACCTTTTCCGTCAGTGCGAGTTCGATACCTTTGATCGCTTGGATCTATGCGTTCTGGGGTTTTGACGCATTGTTCTGGGTGCTGACTGTAGCTGCATTGACAATTTTAGTTGCTGTTGCATTGCTTCCGGCTGCCGCTGCTCAGACTAAGAGCGTAGCCTAGGTCGCGTCGCGTCTTCATATCTCCGATTGATCCTCTAGCGAGGAGCCGTATAAAACAGTATTGACAGTACGGTTTTAGTACTATATAATGCGAATCATTCTTATTCGCATTAAATAATGATTCGCTGGCTTAAGGAGATAAACATGTTCCGGAAGTTCGTTGCTTTCGTGGTGGGTACAGTAATTGGACTCGCAAGTTCTGTGTCGGTCAGTCATGCAGAGGAGGTCAACGTCTACAGTTACCGTAAACCACAATTGATTGATCCAATGTTCGCCGAGTTTACAAAGCAAACTGGAATTAAGGTCAACTCTGTGTATGCCAAAAAAGGTATGCTGGAAAAACTGCAAAGCGAAGGTCGAAACAGTCCAGCCGATCTTGTGTTCACTGTGGATATCGGCCGTTTGTCTGACATTCATAATGCAGGTCTTACGCAATCAGTCAATCGGGAGCGATTTGCTGGAAATATTCCCGACAATTACATGGCACCTCATGGTCACTGGTTTGGCTTAACCACGAGAGCCAGAATCATTGTGTCCTCTAAAGAACGTGTTGCCCCGAATGCTATTTCGACCTACGAAGATCTCGCTGACGCAAAGTGGAGGGGACGTATCTGTACCCGTTCGGGCAAACACCCTTATATGGTGGCGTTGACAGCCAGCATAATTGCTCACCATGGGTTAGAAGGCGCGAAAACTTGGCTGTCTGGTTTAAGAGACAACCTTGCACGAAAGCCCCAGGGTAATGATCGCGCACAAGTCAAGGCAATCAAAGAGGGTGTTTGCGATATCGCAGTCATTAATCATTACTACATGGCCAAGATGTTCAAGGATCCGAAACAGCTGCCATGGGCGGAGGCTGTTAATGTCATCTTTCCAAACCAGTCAGGTCGTGGAACTCATATGAATGTCAGTGGAGTCGCACTGACCAAGTATGCCCCCAACAAAGACAACGCCATCAAATTGATGGAATTCCTTGCAAGTGAAGCTGGTCAGGAAATGTATGCTCAGAAAAATGCAGAATATCCAGTTAAGCCCGGTGTTGCCTGGAGTGACCTGCAAAATTCCTGGGGCAGATTTAAGGAAGACTCCTTAAGCCTGGGCGTTGTTGCTGATAACCGGACAGCTGCAGTCAAATTGGCAGATGAAGTGAGATATAACGATTAGAGAATACGGCAATAATTATTAGTAGTGGCACCGTTCAGGCGCAGACAGTATTTTTGTAAGACGGTGTCGCTCTTGTAATCGTTAGACAGGCAAAATTATTTATGGCGAACGCCCTTACGTTCACTGGTATGAGAGGTCATCGTTTTGGCCTTGGGCTTCCACAAAATAGCTGGACGTTAGTGTCCCTATCGGTAGCTGTATTGGCGGCGCTGCCGGTCGTTGCGGTCATCTGGATGGCATTGAAGCCCAGCGGTGATATCTGGGCTCATCTGATTTCGACATCACTGCCCGGCTACATCGGTACGACACTCTGGCTCATGTTGGGCGTTGGTGCGAGCGTCCTTCTCACAGGAGTGGTAACAGCATGGCTGGTCACGATGTGTCGCTTTCCGGGCAGGCGAATTTTCGACTGGCTACTGCTGCTGCCCCTGGCATTTCCGGCGTACGTCATCGCTTATGCGTACACTGATTTACTTGAATATTCCGGTGCGGTTCAGGCGTTTTTTCGCATGGTGTTTGAGTGGAAGACTCCACAGGACTACTGGTTTCCTGAGGTTCGCAGTTTGGGTGGTGCCATCATACTCATGGGCGTTGTTCTTTATCCCTACGTTTACCTACTCGCCCGCGCTGCGTTTCTCGAACAATCGGTGAATGTTCTCGAGGTTACTCGGGTTTTGGGACACGGTCCGTGGCGAACTTTTTTTCGTGTATCACTACCTGCTGCTCGGCCGGCAATTGCTATCGGTGTGGCTTTGGCTCTGATGGAAACGCTTAACGATTTCGGGACCGTGGATTTCTTTGCGGTACAGACCATGACAGCGGCGCTCTTTGATGTGTGGCAGGGTATGGGCAGTCTGGCTGGCGGTGCCCAGATTGCAACCACTATGCTGGCCTTTGTTGTTTTGTTGATCACTATAGAACGCTTTAGCCGGCGTCAGCAGAAGGTGTACCAGAACGTCAGCAGTCGTTTTCGCGAATTGCCCAGCTACCATCTTAAAGGGCTACCCTGCCTGTTGGCCTTGACCGCCTGTCTGCTGCCGATACTTATTGGATTTGTTGTGCCGCTGATTGTTTTGCTCAGGCTGGCTGTGATCTACTTTCATGAATCGTGGACTGCAGACTTCAGGTCCTATGCGCTAAACAGTCTCATGCTCTCTGCGGCTGCGGCTGTCATTGCGCTGCTCATTGCCTTGCTGGTTGCGTACAGTCAGCGGCTGGCCGGCGGTCGGGTTATTGGTATCGCGACGCGCATTGCGTCGTTGGGTTATGCCGTGCCAGGTGCCGTGCTTATTTGCCTATGTTGTTCGCTTTCTCGCTGTTGCCCTGGGCCAGGTCGAATCCAGCCTGGCTAAGGTATCACCATCATTAGACATGGCCGCGCGCACACTGGGTTACCGAGCAGGTGAAACGCTCCTGCGGTATCACCTGCCGCTGATACGGGGCGGTATGCTGACAGCTGCCATGATTGTTTTTGTGGACTGCATGAAAGAATTACCGGCCACATTAATTTTGAGACCCTTTAATTTTGAGACGTTGGCGACACATGTTTACTGGTTTGCCTCTGACGAAATGCTCGGTGAAGCAGCGCTGGGTTCGCTGACGATAGTACTGGTTGGACTGCTGCCGGTTGTATTGCTCAGTACTATGACCGCCCGGGCACGTTCGACTCGGCCCAGCAGTGGTACATTGGCGTAAGTAATGAGCATGGCGTCTTCAAAGATCTATCCGGCCGGTTCTCGCGATGTGCCGCTGCTTGAGATCCAGGGTATGTCTTGTAATTATGGTTTGGAACGGGCGGTTTACGATCTCAGTCTGACGGTCAACAAAGGCGACCAGGTTTGCCTGTTGGGTCCCAGTGGCTGTGGCAAGACCACGGTGTTGCGGGCAGTTGCCGGGTTTCAGCCGTTGCTTTCCGGCAGTGTCTCAATCAATGGTCAATGTGTCTCACGGCCGGGCGATATTCTGTCGCCGGAGAAGCGCCGGGTTGGGATGGTATTTCAGGATCATGCACTGTTTCCGCATCTTTCTGTCGAACAAAATGTTGAGTCGGGTCTACGTGCGTTGTCTCCAGCGGATCGGCGCACGACTGTGTCTGAAATCCTGGAACGCGTCGGATTAACCCGAGTGGCGCAGCGATTTCCACATGAGCTTTCCGGCGGCCAGCAGCAACGGGTTGCGCTTGCTCGAGCGCTGGCACCCAGACCACTACTGCTGCTCATGGATGAACCGTTCTCCAGTCTGGACTTGGACTTGCGCGAGCGGTTGGGACAGGAGGTGTCCGATATGCTCAAAGCAGATAGGATCACCTGTATCCTGGTGACTCACGACCAAAATGATGCGTTTTCAATGGGTGAACAAATCGGCGTGATGGCGGAAGGGCGTCTTCTGCAATGGGACACGGCTTACAATCTATATCACGAACCTGGGAACCGATTTGTCGCTGACTTTATCGGCAACGGAATTTTTCTACCGGCAAAAGTCAAAACGCCCCGTGCGGTGGAGTCTGAATTCGGAGAACTTCGCGGAGATCAGGATATCGTGATGCCGACTGGTAGTCAGGTTGAAGTGTTGATTAGGCCCGACGACGTGGTGCTCGATGCAGACAGCTCAATTAGAGGTGAGGTCGTGCACAAAGCTTTCAAAGGTGCTGAAATCCTCTACACGATTCGGTTCGAAACAGGTACGACAGTGTTGGCTCTGTTTCCGAGTCACGCCAATTTTGCGGTCGGCGATAACGTTGGAGTCAGATTCGAGGTAGACCATTTAGTGACCTTTGCCATCGACACTACCGCGACAGATGTAATTGAGTAATCGGACGCGTTACAGCAGCCTCGAGGCAGAGGTTAGGATAACTCAGAAGGACTGAGGTAGGCGGCTGTGCTATCAATGCCGTCATGCTCTGTTAATTCTGCACGTGCGACTGACCGTAGGTGCGAACAACTGCATGGCTCGATCAATTACGGTGACATGAAGGTTCGGCACCAGAGCCTTGATCATGGCAATTTCCTTGCGGGCGATCTGGGTACCCTGTTCATCGATTAGCCAGGCTGTTTTGAGAACCAGTAAGCGGGCTTGTTCGATCTCGATTCGTGAACGGGCGATCCAGTCGGTCACTGTTCCGTGTTCATGGAGATTTTTGCCGAAGGTCTGACGCTGTTTCGACCGCGCGATCATCAGTTCCACGGCAAGTTCTGCTGCACCGATTGAGCGCATACAATGGTGAATCCGACCAGGTCCAAGGCGGGCCTGAGCAAGCGTGAAGCCACTGCCTTCCTGACCGAGCAGGTTGCTTACAGGCACTCGGACATTATCGAAAACTATCTCGCAGTGACCTTCAGGCGCATGGTGATTCATGATCCGGATATTGCGCACGATATTCACACCAGGTGTGTCTATCGGAATCAGCACCATGCTTTGTTGGTTGTGTCGCGCAGCTTCAGGATCGGTCTTGCCCATCAGAATAATCAGCCGGCAGTGAGGATGAGCCGCATTAGTGATAAACCATTTTCGGCCGTTGATCACGTAGTCATCCCCCACTCGTTCAATGCGTGTCTGGATATTGGTGGCATCAGATGACGCTACGTCAGGTTCTGTCATCGCAAACGCCGATCGGATTTCACCTTGGAGCAGTGGCCGTAGCCATTGCTCGTACTGTGCAGGTGTCGCGAACATATGCAGCAGTTCCATGTTGCCGGTGTCGGGTGCATTGCAGTTGAACACTTCAGATGCCCAGGCCACACGACCCATGATCTCGGCAAGCGGTGCGTATTCGAGATTGGTTAGACGAGTCCCGGGCTCTTCTTCCCGAAGACCAGGCAAGAAAAGATTCCAGAGCCCTTCAGAACGAGCTCGGGCTTTCAAGTCCTCCATAAAAGAGACCGGAAAATGCCCTCGCTCAATTTCTTCGTGCCATAGCCTGATTCGTGGCACGATCTGTTCAGTCATGAATGTATCGACGCTGGCGCGGAGCGCCTCGACCTTGGGTGTGTAGGCAAAATTCATCAGTCAGCTGTACTTCGATCAGGTGTTCTCATTACTGAGAATGCTTTCAGCCAACTCAGCCAAGGGGCGGACCATGCCCCCCATTTTTGCTGCCCGTTCGTTTGACGCATTCCCGTCAAGAGAACGTTTGTAGACACCCTGCAGTATCGCGGACAGCCGGAACAAAGAGAAGGCGATGTAGTAGGGCCAATTATCGATACCGGAAATACCGCGTAGCTGGCAGTATCGGTCAAGCATTTTTGCTTCTTCGGGTATACCCAGAGCACGACGGTCCTTGCCGCCGAGTCCTTGAATATGCTGGCCAGGTGTGATGCGCAGGCCCATACAGAAATAAGCCAGGTCTGCCAGGGGGTGGCCAACTGTCGAGATTTCCCAGTCGATCACCGCCAGAATTCGGTATTCGCGGCCGTGAAAAATCATGTTGTCCAGCCGGTAATCGCCGTGGATTAAACCATTCTGACCATCATCGGCCGGCGAATGAGCAGGCAGCCAGGTCATCAGGTGCTCCATCGCCTCGATTTTCTCGGTCTCACTGGCACGATACTGTTTGCTCCAGCGGCCAGTCTGGCGATCGAAGTAGCTTCCGGGGCGTCCAAAGTCCTCGAGGCCAACAGCAACATGATCTACGCTGTGTAGTTCCGCAAGAACCCGGATGATCTCATCATAAAGTTGGCCCCGGTCGGATGTGGCCAGTTCTGGTAGAGATGGGTTCCAGAATATTCGACCTTCGATGTGGCTCATGATGTAGAACATCGTATCGAATATGTCGTCGTCCTCACACAGTGTATACATCTGTGGTACGGGTACAGCGGTATCGGCCAGCGCCCGCATGATTCGATACTCACGGTCCACTGCGTGGGCTGACTTAAGCAGTTGGCCTGAAGGTTTTCGACGTAATACATAGCGGCCACTGCGTGCGCACACCAGGTAGGTCGGATTGGACTGACCGGTAGAGAATTTCTCGATAGATTCAAACCCCGAAAACCCGGGTACGTTCGATTCTAGCCAGGGTGCAAGGCGGGTGGTATCGGGTGAAGGGGCAGAAGTCATGGGCTGTGTTCGAGTGTAGTCAATTCCGACCAGTTGGTCTGAAGCCACAGCTTCAGTTGCCAGCTATTAGGTTAGTGAATACAACATATTAAACAGTTTTGAGTTCACATCAAAATGTCAGACAGGCTGCTTACGTTTGCGTTCTTTTTCCTGTTCTTGCCAAAGGCTTGCGTAAAGACCGTCCTGGGTCAACAGTTGCTGGTGGGTGCCGCGTTCGATGATTCGGCCATCATCCAGCACCAGGATTCGATCGGCCGAGACCACGGTAGATAACCGGTGGGCAATGATGAGGGTGCTCCGTCCGCTGGAAATTTCATCCAGGTTTGTTTGTATATCGGTTTCAGTTGCACTGTCCAGAGAAGAGGTGGCTTCGTCAAAGAAGAATACTGTCGGGTTTTTGAGTACGGCGCGGGCAATTGCGACACGTTGTTTTTCACCACCGGAGAGTTTCAGACCTCGCTCACCGACGCGGGTCTGATAGCCAGAGGGCAGTTGGGTAATAAAGTCGTGAATCCTGGCCGTACGCGCAGCTTCGTAGATATGCTGTTCTTTAGCGCTCGGATCACCGTAGGCAATGTTGTAATAGATTGTATCGTTGAACAAAACGGTATCCTGCGGGACTACGCCGATAGCATCGCGGAGCGACGCTTGTGTGATTTCGTGCAGGTTGAGACCGTCGACCGAAATTCGACCGGAATTAGGCTCGTAAAATCGCAGCAGCAGACGGCTGATCGTCGACTTGCCGGCGCCCGTGGGACCGACAATGGCTACCTTTTCTCCCGCTTTCACTTGAAAGCTGATGCCGTGCAGAATTACCCTTTGCGCATCGTAGCCGAAGTGAACATCGGTGAACCTGATATCACCCCGCGGTGTGCCCAGGGGCCGCGCACCCGGCAGGTCTTTGATCTCCGGTACCTCTTCCAGGAGGGTAAACATGTTCTCCATATCGACCAGCGCCTGCCGTATTTCACGATATACCGTACCAAGAAAATTAAGCGGAATGGACAACTGCATCAAATAAGTGTTCACCACAACAAATCCCCCAACAGTCATCGTGCCATTACGGATGTTCAGGGCGGCCATGATCAGCATAATTGTGATACCGGTGATTACGACGGTTGCCTGGCTAACATTTAGGAGAGACAGGCTTTCGCGACTTTTGACTGCAGCTTGCTCATAAGTTTTTAGTGCCTCGTCGACCCGGGTCAGTTCATGCGATTCGTTGTTGAAATATCGGACTGTCTCAAAGTTGAGCAGACTGTCGACCTGGCGTGTACTGGCTTCATTTTCCGCATCGTTCATTTCGCGCCGGATGCGTATGCGCCAGGCCGTGATACCAAAGGTCAGCCATACATAGATACCTATGGTTACTGCGGTAACCAGTGCATAAGAGATACCGTACAGGTACCAGAGAATGCCGCAGACCAGTAACACCTCGAACAGGGTCGGGAGGATGTTAAATGCGACGAAAGACAGCAAAAACTGAATGCCAGTGGTACCCCGGTCGATA
>LUSG01000076.1 GCA_001629395.1 Gammaproteobacteria bacterium REDSEA-S15_B12
TTGCTACGTTGAGGGCTGTGGTCTGGCATTAGGAGACTTGCATTTTGCTCAGGGTGACGGAGAAGTTTGTGGCACTGCGATTGAGAGTCCAATGTCTGTGGGCGTGAGGTTCGATCTCATTAAACAGACACCTTTGGCATTTCCGCGATACGAGACTGCAGGTCCCGTTACCAGCCATTTTGATCCGAAAGGTTATCAGGTTACAACAGGAATTGGCGTCGATCTGATGCAGGGCGCCCGCGATGCCGTGAGTGGGATGATCGATCTATTGAGTACGCAGCAGGGTATCTCGGCTGTTGAAGCCTATATGCTCTGCAGCGTGTGTGCAGACCTTCGGATAAGCGAAATAGTTGACCAGCCCAACTGGGTTGTGTCGATGTATTTTCCGAAAATTGTATTTGATTAAACCACGGGCTGGCTGCTTGACATGACTCGGCTGGCAGTCACAACAAAAGACGCCCACCGAAGTGGGCGTCGTGATTGGTTATCCCAGTGAACACTATCACGGGATAGGGTGCTGATCTTAGCTCAGGAGGTTGCTCTTAAGTTCCGAAAAGACACCAAAGTCCACTGGGAATATACGCATATCACTAGACATGTGATCACCTCCTTTTAAGTAGTTCGTCGGACCTCAAGTGTAGAGCGAACTTTGTACTGTGGCAATGGGTGGGTTGTGTTTCGGATGGTTGTTATGATGGTGGGGCCCGGCATCAATCTGGATGATCTAGTGACCAGTATGGTGGCCGGCTCGACGACACGTTTACAAAGGTGAAATGAAATGGCGCTTAAACGGTATGTGACTGAAATGGGTATGGGGGTGGATGTACATGGTCGAGATTATACGAATGCGGCCCGTCGGGCAGTCTCGGATGCAATCCGTCACTCCAGCCTTCATTTTTTTCAGGCAACGAACAAGTCGCGGGAAGATATGCGCATCACGCTGATTATTGCTGTGACGGAACCGAGTGCAGTAGATTCGAAAGCTGTTGCGGCCGAGTTGCCGTACGGCTCGGTCACGGTCGAAGTGAGGCAGGGAGGTCTTGAAGTGCCCAATGAAGTTGGCGACGATGCAATCGTTATTGCAAATGCTGCTGTCCTGGTATGTTTCGAGGAATAACTAAGCGGCCGTTTCAGCGGCAGCGAAAAAATTGAGCGATGAAAACGTCAACTGAGCGGATTGTTACAACCCACGTCGGCAGCTTACCCAGGCCGGATAGCCTGATCGCATTGCTGCGCAAGAAAGACCGGGGTGATCCTTATGATCAGTTAGCATTCGATCAGTGTGTATCGGCTGCAGTAGACGATGTCGTCGCCCGTCAGGTGGCTGCGAAAATTGATCTGGTCAGTGATGGCGAGATGAGCAAGATCAGCTATGCGACCTATCTCAAAGATCGTCTGAACGGTTTCAATGGCACAGCCCGAGAAAACCGTGCAGCCGGTGATCTTTTAGATTTTATCAACTATGCACGCCGGTTGGTCGAACAGGGCGGCACGGAACGCACTCTGCAGGGCCCTGCTTGTGATGGTCCGCTTTCAGTGCGAGATGACGCGGTGCTCGAAAAAGATCTCGCCAACTTCAGCGCGGCAGTAACAGAACATCAGCCGATGGAAGGATTTTTGACTGCACCCTCACCAGGTGTGGTCACGGTATTTCTGCAGAACCAGTACTATCCTGACCACAATGCTTATCTCGAAGCATTGGCGGAAATTCTTAAATCTGAATACGAGGCGATTGTTGCGTCTGGTGCTGTGCTGCAAGTGGACTGCCCTGACCTTGCTATGGGTCGTCATATAGTCCATCGAAAAAAATCTGTGGCTGAATTTCGAAAGACTGCGGCCCGGCATATCGAAGTGCTTAATGCTGCGACTGCAGATATCCCACCAGAATCAATGCGCCTTCATCTGTGTTGGGGGAACTACTCCGGGCCACACCATCATGACATCGCGCTGTCCGATATTCTTGATCTGGTGTACACGGCCCGGCCACAGGCCATCTCTGTCGAGGGTGCAAACCCTCGTCATGCACATGAGTGGATTGTTTTTGATCGTCATCCGTTACCCGATGAAAAGATAATCATTCCAGGGGTGATCGATTCAACCTCCAATTTCATCGAGCATCCGGAGCTGGTTGCACAGCGGATCTGCACTTATGCCAGTAAAGTAGGACGCGAACGAGTAATCGCAGGTGCCGATTGCGGTTTCGCAACCTTTGCAGAGCGACCCGCCGTTGATCCGGACATTGCCTGGGCTAAGTTGGGTGCCCTGGTAGAAGGTGCCGCCATGGCAAGTGAGCGTTTATGGTAGTTTCACTGTGCAATAGGTGGACTACGCGATGAAATGTAACGCAACAGGCCGTGTCGTCATAACGAAGCGGCAGTACACAGAACATCTGAATATGGGATGATCAGCAAATGACAGACCGTATTCCAGTCATTGATCTGGCGCCCTTTATCTCGGGTCACTCGGGTGCAGGGGTCGAGGCGGCAATGGAGCTGGGTTGGGCCGCGCAGACGCTGGGCTTTGCTGTTGTTGCCGGGCATGGAATCGACCCGATTATAGGTACTGCATTGCGTGACAGCGCGCTGGAGTTTTTCGATTTGCCGCTGGAGGAGAAAATGACTGTCCGGCGGCCGAAAAATGATCAGAACCGGGGCTACATCCCCTATGGAGAGGAAACGCTTGTTCGCATGGCCGGGGGAGATAGTCCACCCGATTACAAGGAAGTGTTTGCAATCGGGCCGGATAGTGTTCCCGATGAACCTTACTTTACGGGGCCTGGAAGCTACCCGAGTTTTGCGCCCAATCTTTGGCCCGCCGCGCCAGAAAATCTGCGTCCTCTTATGCTGTCCTACTGGGAAAACATGGAGCCCCTGATGCGAACTATCGCTGAGGCGCTGGCAATTTCGCTTTCACTTCCAGGCGATACCTTTGCAGATATTCTAGATCACACGCACACGAGTCAGCTTAGATTGTTGCACTATCCAGCGGTTAGTGGAGATGCTGAGCCGGGTCAATTACGGGCCGGAGCGCATACTGATGTCGGAATGATGACCATTCTTCGTAATGACCCGGTGCCTGGCGGCCTTCAGATCAAGATACGTGATGGTAGCTGGGTCGATGCGCCAGCAGTTCATGACTCGTACATTCTCAACATTGGCGACTTGTTGATGCGCTGGAGCAATGATCGGTTAGTGTCTACGCCTCACAGGGTGGCCTTACCCCCTCCAGATGCCGGTGGCGTTTCAAGGCGACTTTCGATCGGGTTCTTTGTCGGGCCACGCTACAACGCGATGGTGGAGTGCCTGCCGACCTGTTGCAATTCAGACGATCTACCGAGATACGCACCGATCTCGGTACATGACTACCGGACAAATCGATTTGCAGCGGGTGCAGGTGATAATAAGCCGTACGAGCTTGCAGAAAACGAGGGCTGATCTGATGGAATTTGGAATCTTTAATTTGATGGGATACCGGTATCGAGAATCTTCGGCACCAGCTCAACGATTGGTCAAGGAAGCGACTGAACAGACACAATTGGCTGACGAACTCGGATATGACGCTGCTTGGTTCGCTGAACATCATTTCTCAAATTATTGTATATGCCCATCACCGCTAATGATGGTAGCACTTTGTGCATCAACGACTAAGCGTATCCGATTGGGTACAGCTGTGGTTGTCGTACCCCTGTACGACCCGGTCCGACTACTTGCAGAAATCGGTATGGCGGATGCCATGTGTGACGGGCGACTGATCCTGGGTATTGGCAGTGGTTACCAGCCGTATGAATTTGATCGTTTTGGTAAGAGCCTGGAAAAGTCGAAAAAGATCATGGAAGAGTTCATGGATATGTTTGATCTCGCCTTCACTCAGGAAACATTCAAGTTTGACGGTGAGCATTTTCAGGTGCCCGAAACACATATTAGTGCGCAGCCGGTGGGCAGTAGGCCAGAAGTCTGGCTTGCCGGAGATAACCCAGTAATACACCGCATTGCAGCGCGGCGTGGGTACGTGCCTCTCATTACAGGGCGGTTGTTGGGGGCTCAATACCTATCAGATATGCGTCAGACGATAGAGGAATCGTGGGTGGCTGAAGGGCTTGATCCTAGTCAGATGCCGCTGGGTATTCAGCGGTTTATGTGTGTGGTTGATAGCCATCAAGAGGCACTTGAATACCTAGATAACGCCCGACACCAGGCGAGACTCGCTTCCAACCTAAGGCGTCGAGAGGAGGTTATGGATGGTTCAATGCTGATTGAGCAGCCAGCACACAATGAGCCGACTATTGACGAGCTCGCGGAGAATTTGTTGGTGGGGGATTGTGAGACGATTGCAGAAAGATTGTGTGGCGAGATTCGGGCAGCGGGTCCTTCGCATATGATGTTTCATTTTCAAGTTGGCGCGTCGTCTTTTAAAAAGGCATTGACATCGATTGAGAAATTCCAGACCCACATAAAGCCGATGGTCGAAAAAGAACTTGGGCCGTTAACTGAATTAAATAACGGAGGCGCTAGTACGCAGTCGGTTGTCGCTTAGGTCGCGGCTTCAATTCTAAATGCCGGCATGACTTCTTCGGCAAATAGGCGTAGGCTTTTCAGTGTATTGTCTATTCCGTAATAAGGTGGATAGTGCAAGACCAGTGACGTGATGCCGGTCATCTCCTGTAACTGTTGAAGGCGCCGGATCACTGTGTCCGGGCTGCCATGTAACAAAGTGGTCTCTGCCAGTTCGTCGTAATCAAGTTCACCGCCTTGATCTTTTTCGGACACAGAACCGAGGTACCCAGCCGCGTTTTTAGCCATGAAGTTCTTGATATGATGTACCAGGCCGGCGGCACTCTCTTCTTTTGCTTTCGCGTCAGATTCAGCGACATAGACCCATCGGGCCTGATCGATCTGCCCATAAGCCGGATTCCCTCGCCATTTTTCTGGTGCATCGTCCAGTGCCGTGCGGTAAAACTCAGTCTGAATTGCGACCTTATCGAAAGCAGGTAGGGTCGACAGCATGAGGCCACAACCATGATGCGCGGCAACACCAATAGAACGATCGGTTCCAGCTGCGAGGTAGAGAGGCACATGAGGTGTCTGTATGCTTGCTGGGAAAATCTCGTAGTCTCCTGATACATCGAGATTGAAGTACTTACCTTCGTGTTTGATCTGACGACTGTGCAGTGCGGAGAGTACGATCTCAAGCGCTTCCTCCTGAATGTCACGGCGTTCATCAAATGGTATACCCATACCTTCAAATTCATACGGTCGGTAGCCAGAGCCCAGACCCAGGATGAATCGGCCGTTACTGAGTATGTCTGCAAATCCTGCATTCTCGACGACACGAATCGGGTTGTAGAGTGGCAGCGTCATGACCGCAGGTCCGAGGTTGATCTGCTTGGTTTGCGCTGCGAGGTAACCGATATAGGTGAAAGGATCCGGCAGAATGCCATAGCCACTACTGAAATGGTGCTCCGCGATCCAGGCGGTGTCATAACCAAGTCGGTCCACTTCGAGAATTTCGGCTGTGGTGCGGGCGTGGACATCACGATGGGGGTAGGGCTCTAGATCGATATGAGGATGTGATGTGAACAGGACACCGAATTTCATCTGCGTATTACCTCTGCTGGTCCGGGTTCGCGGGCAGCCTGATCATTGTCTCGCCAGGGACAGTGAAGCCAGCGGCTCGAACTGATTAGAGCACACCTGTGAACGGTGTACAATTTATTCTGTGTTCCTTACAGAGTTGTTGTGCTAGGGTCATTAATGCATGAGTAATACAGACGTAAACATGTCAAAGGCGAGTATCGATGACTTCCAGTCTGACGGCGTAGTGGTATTAAGAAATGTCTTCACGCCGTGGGTCGAAGGCATACGCGAGGCGATAGAGCAGAATAAACGCAACCCAAGCTGGCGGGAACGAACTTATCGGCCCGAAGACGGTGGGGAAAGTGAGTTTTTCCAGGATTACTGTGTCTGGTCGAAGTTTGCCGGGTATCGCGCAGTGGTTGAATCATCTCCGATGGCACGTATTGCTGCGCAGTTGATGCGTTCACGAACGGCTCGCATTTTTCACGATCATGTTTTGGTTAAAGAACCTGGTAGTGCAGTCGTAACACCCTGGCATCATGATCAACCCTATTACCTGGTGGATGGTTCGCAATCTGTGAGTTTCTGGGTACCTGTCGACCCGGTTCCACGGGAACGCAGTATCGAGTATGTCGCCGGGTCTCACAACTGGGGAAAGGACTTCACCCCCAAACGTTTTGATGGAACAGATTTGTATGCCAATGATCAGAATGAAGGCATGCCTGACATTGATGCTGATCGTGAAACCTTCGACATACGCAGTTGGGCCGTAGAGCCTGGCGATGCGATCGCGTTTAATTTCCGAACCCTGCACGGCGCACCTGCGAACCACTCTTCTGTTAGAAGAAGAGTGGTTTCAATTCGCTGGGTAGGTGATGATGCTAGGTTTGTTAAACGACCGGGTAAGACGTCACCGGATTTTCCAGATCTTGACTACCAAGATGGAATGCCCTTTGAAGGAGATGAATTTCCGATGCTTTATAGCAACTAGGAGAAATATTTATGGCGAGTCATGCAACAGGTGATGGAAGTATCCCTCCCAGAGATGCCGCTAAGCGGGGACTGAAACGAATTATGACCGTGGGAGGTGCTTACGGAACTCGAAATTACACTGTAAAAGACTTGCGTGATCAAAAAGGTAAGAAGGTACTGGTAGAAACGGCAACGTTCTCGCCTGAAGAAGCTGCAGCAGCCGAACAGGCTGGTATAGACACGATCAAGGTGCGGTTTGATCCCGCGCATCCTGAACTCGTTGCCGCTATGCGGAAAGCGGCACCTAACACGTTCATGGCATTTTCCGTTCCTTTGGTGGCAGCTGCCAGTGAAGTCGAAGCAGTGCGACTCGGTTACGATGCAATGGCACTGGGTGCAGATGCGATTATGTGCCAATGGAGTCCACGCTTCGTCAGTGCAGCGACCGAAGGAGGCATACCGGTACAAGGACATGCTGGACTGGTCCCAAGAAGGAGTACTTGGACCGGTGGGTTGAAAGCCGTTGGCAAGACACTAGAAGAAGCGATGTGGGTATATCGGGAGATCAAGGCTCTAGAAGACGCCGGAGCATATGCGGTAGAAGTTGAGGTAATCCCCGAAAAACTTCTTGCCGAGATCAGCAGGCGCACTTCGTTATTGACTTCGTCAATTGGAGCTGGTGGCGGTGGTGACATACAGTTTGTGTTTGCAGCGGATATTCTCGGCAATGACCCACCACCATACCCGCGGCATTCTAAGCAGTATCGACAACTGTTCAAGATGAAAGAAAAGATGCAGGCTGAGCGGGTGGCTGGTTTTCAGGAATTTATCGACGATGTTCAGCAGGGTCGCTTTCCCGGGCCGGCACATGTGATTGACGCGCCTGATGACTTGATTAACACCTTTATAAATACAGTAGATCGTGAGAATTAGCGAACGATTGGCTTATTGACCCCAACTTACTAACTAATAGTGTAAGGAGATTGTTGATGGAACTCTACGACACGATGAGAACGACTTTTGCAGCTCGGGATTACACCGGTGACGCTATATCAGATACGGTACTTTATAGGATCCTCGAGAATGCTCGTTTTGCACCCAGTGGAGGAAATCGACAGGGCAACCGTGTCATCGTGGTCAGAGACAAGAAAAATCGCAAGCGAATTTCTGAACTGGTCGTGCCAGCGGCCAAACTCTACACAGCCCAGGGAAATGCTGGAGAGGGGCCGTGGAACAGTATCAGTCCAACCAAGGTGACGGCCGAGGAGATTGAAGCGACCCCTGCGCCTTCAAGACTGACTGAGCCGTATACATCTTCGGATGTTGTATTGGTGGTGATTGTTGACTTGAAAGTGGTTGCGTCAACAGATCAGCACCTCGACCGGATCGGAGTGATCAGTGGTGCATCAATTTATCCTTTTGCGTGGAACATATTGATGGCTGCTCGTCATGAGGGATTCGGCGGTACGATCACGACCCTAGCTGCTGCTGCAGAAACAGAAATTCAGTCACTTTTTAATATTCCGACTGAGTTTGCGGTCGCTGCAGTAATTCCTCTGGGTCGGCCGGTCAAGCAACTCACGAAACTTAAGCGCCTGCCTGTCGAAGAGATGGTGACCCGTGAGCAGTTTGACGGTGAACCTTTCGGGATCAACTGAATGTTATCGACCTTTAGCTTGAGAACAATGGGCAACTGTTTAGCCATAATCTGCAGAATCAAGTAATTTTCTCCAGGATCACGACCGGAATTTCCCGCTTTGTTTTTACTTGGTAGTTCGCATAGGGCGGGTAGATCTTAACCATTTTATTCCAGATGGCTTCGCGTTCCTCGTCTTTTGCTATACGCGTTCGGGCCTGAAAAATCTCATCGATCACCTGCACTGTGACTTCGTTTTGTGCCATCAGATTGTGATACCAGCCAGGGTGTCTGGGGGCGCCACCTTTTGATGCGATCACAACATAGTCGTTACCTGTCCGGCCGTAAATCAACGGCATGATGGACTCATTACCGCTTCGGCACCCACGCGTTGTCAGCAGCAGTGTGGGTACTGGGCCGATACTGCCGGGTCTTTGGGCATCCCACATGTGACCAGCGGCGGGATCAGCCTGGTATTGTTTTCGATGGTCAGCAATCCAGCCGTCAATGCTTGCTTGTTTGATGGGGTCAGTCATGATCGGGTTCCTCGGTTGTAAATCATCCACACGGTTGCACTGAAGTATAGAAGATACCTACCAATTGCTCGCAATTGAGGTAGAAGCTATACAATGGCGACCTTCTAGATTCTAGCCAATAACGGCTAACGTATTTCGGATCAATCACTCAGACCATCATCGGTGAGATTTACTCGACTTCAAAATCTCCGTGCTGGCTCCCAGCTGGTTGGAATTCTCTGTGTCATGGGTGGGGTATCGTGTTTTACAACCACGGACACCGTGATCAAGTATCTCAGCGGGGATTATGCACTCCACCAGATCGTTCTCATTCGGGCTGTGATCGGTATCGTGTTTACGCTGGCAGTGTTTGTCCCTTTTGAGGGGGGGCTTGAAACGCTCCGTACCAAGCGACTACCGTTACAGCTGGTGCGAGGTTTCTGCGTGGTTATGGCGAATCTGCTCTTTTTTACAGGACTTGCCACGCTTCCCCTAGGTGAGACCGTTGCGTTGGTATTCGTTGCGCCGCTAATAATCACCATATTTGCGGCAATTTTTCTGCGTGAGAATGTTAGTGTCGGGCGGTGGAGTGCTGTCGGAGTCGGGTTGGCTGGTACCGTGATCATGATACGGCCAGGCACCAGTCTTTTTAATCCGATAATGCTACTGCCGCTGCTAGCTGCGCTCTGTTATGCCATATTTCAGATCCTGTCGCGGTACCTCGGCAGAAGCGAAAGTGCTTCTTCGATGGCTGTTTACACCCAATTGATGTTCATTGCGATCAGCGCCTTGATTGGTGTGTTGGTGGGTGATGGGCGTTTTACGGTACACGACGATCCAACGATCGATTTTTTATTGCGAGCTTGGGTTTGGCCGTCTGGTCGGGATTTTATACTGCTGTCGGGTATCGGCATTCTTAGCGGCCTCGGTGCTTATCTTATCTCTCAGGGTTATCGGCTCGGTGAGGCCAGTCTGTTGGCACCGTTTGAATACACCTCACTTCCTTTAGCCATGCTCTGGAGCATCCTGTTTTTTGGAGACTGGCCTGATTTGATATCGTGGGTGGGTATTGCAATGATATTCAGCGCCGGGATGTGGGCGCTCGTGCATGTGAATCACAACGAACGCCAGGCATGACAATCGTAGGACACAACGCTAGATAAGCCACAAATGTCTCGAGGTACTGTCCTGAAAGTAAGTGTTAAACTCTTAGTAGACATAATTTATACGACTTTGGCCTAGCAGGAGAGCCGCTATGACAAACGAGACCGTGACCATTCCAGCCCGTGGCGGCAAAGCTGTATCCATCCGTCAAGGACAGGCAGTCAAAGTAATCAATACGTACGGAGAGCAGGTGGTCGACACTTGGGCATTTAGCGCTGAGGACATGAGTGAGTTTATGTCAATGGATGCAACCCGCGCGACCCTACAGAAACTTATTGCGGGTGTCGGGGACAGTTATTATTCAAATCGACGAAAGCCCATACTCACCGTCGAGGAGGATACATCTCCAGGAATTCACGATACCTTGATGGCTGCATGTGACAACGAGCGTTACGGTCTATTGGGTTGTACCGACTATCATGACAATTGCGCGGATAATCTTCGTTCAGGTCTGCGAGAACTAGGAGCAGAATCCGCCTGGGTACCATCACCACTGAATCTTTTTATGAATATTCCCTGGACACAAGAAGGCGCACTGTCGTTCGAGGCGCCGGTCACCAAGCCCGGTGACTATGTTGTACTGCGTGCCAATCAAGATGTCATCGTGGCATTTTCTGCATGCCCGCAGGATATTCTACCGATCAACGGTCAGCATACGGAACCAACCGAGGCCCACTTCCAGGTCATTGACGCGCCGTCTTGATGCCGGAGAGGATATCCAGTCAAGCGCGCAGAATCTGACCCGAACCGCTTCCCACAATCTGACCACCGGCATACACCACGTCTCCATTGACCAGGGTGTACTGCACACCCCGTGAAGGCATGACCATCCGTTTGCCACCACCGGGTAGATCGTAACGTCGTTCCCCCCGGTTCCCGGATCCGATCGTATCAGGGTCGAAAATTACAATATCTGCGGCCAGTCCAGGTTGTAATCGACCGCGGTCACTGATACCGAAAAAATCAGCAGGGTCCGACGTGAGT
>LUSG01000077.1 GCA_001629395.1 Gammaproteobacteria bacterium REDSEA-S15_B12
GGGTACGACTTCACTATGTATATCCTTACCCCCATATCGACGAATTGATACCGCTTATGGGTGAAGGGTTTGTCGTGCCATATCTCGATGTGCCGTTCCAACACTGTGTACCGCGTATTCTCAAGCGTATGAAACGCCCGGCAAATGCCCAAAACAATCTGGCACGTATTCGTATGTGGCGAAGAATTTGTCCAGAACTCACTATCCGCAGTACTTTCATAGTTGGGTTCCCTGGCGAGACGGAGGATGAATTCAATTTGTTGCTCGATTTTCTGACCGAGGCACAACTTGACAGGGTGGGTTGTTTTGCCTATTCACCGATACAGGGCGCTGCTGCCAATGATCTAGACAATGCGGTTCCTGAGGAGGTTAGGGAGGAACGTTTGGCCCGTTTCATGGCTGTACAGGAAGAAGTCTCTGCCGAAAGATTGCGTCGTAGAATTGGCCAGACATGTGCGGTTCTAGTCGATGCTCACTCCGAGTCAGGCGTGCTCGCCCGCAGCACTGGAGAATCACCCGAGATCGACGGTGTTGTCATCATTCACGATGGTGTTGATATTGAACCGGGACAGTTTGTTGATGTCCGCATTACCGGAAGCGACAACCATGATCTGTATGCCCAAAAAGTCTGACAGTGCCTATTGAGCAGCTGTAAGGCCCTCAATGACTTGCGTAAAAAGCGCTGGCTAGAATCACTATGGGAGACTCCGATGGCTCGTTATTGGCTATAATTCGCGCTTTTTTCACGCCCTTGCTGGCTTGAGTTATGAATGAACACGTGAACCAAGTTAATCGTCGGCGGACTTTCGCCATCATCTCGCATCCCGATGCGGGGAAGACGACCCTGACGGAGAAATTTCTTCACTACGGTGGCGCCATTCAGGCGGCGGGCACGGTGCGGGCCCGTAAGACGGGACGTTATGCGACTTCAGACTGGATGAAGATGGAGAAGGAAAGAGGGATATCTGTAACGTCTTCAATCATGCAGTTCGAGTATCGTGAATATGTTATCAATCTGCTAGATACGCCGGGGCATGCTGATTTTTCGGAGGATACCTATCGAACTTTGACGGCGGTGGATTCCGCACTGATGGTGATCGATGCAGCAAAGGGCGTAGAAGACAGAACCATCAAGCTGATGGAGGTGTGCAGGCTGCGCGATACACCGATCATGACATTTATCAATAAGCTCGATCGGGAAGGTCGGGATCCGGTAGAACTGCTGGACGAGGTGGAGTCGGTGTTGGGAATTCGGTGTGCACCCATGACATGGCCTGTGGGGACTGGTCGCCATTTTTGTGGAGTCTACCGGCTTTACGATGACAACATTCACCTGTTTGAAAGAAAATCAGGAAATTCAGTATCGGCTGAAAGAACAATCTGTGGTCTTTCAAATCATGATCTGGACGACGCGATTGGTGCGGATGCTGATCGCCTGCGGGAGGAGATCGAGCTGCTGACTGGAGCCAGCCACACTTTCGATCTACAGGCCTATCTACAGGCGCAGTTAACGCCTGTGTTTTTTGGTTCAGCACTTGCCAGTGAAGGGACTGACGAGTTGATTGACAGTTTTGTAGACTACGCGCCCTGTCCGGGTCCCCGGGATGCCGGCTCCCGAGAAGTCGATAGTGGCGAGCAAAAATTCACCGGGTTTGTCTTCAAGATTCAGGCCAATATGGACCCATCACATCATGATCGGGTGGCATTTCTGCGAATTAATTCCGGTGTTTATCGGCCGGGTATCAAGCTTCATCAAGTTCGGGCAGATCGGACCACACCGATTCACAGGGCCATCACTTTTCTGGCTTCAAAGCGCGAGTCGGCCGAGTCGGCATACGCAGGTGACATCATCGGTTTGCACAACCACGGTACTATCCAGATCGGAGACACGTTTACCGAGGGCGAGGATCTAAAGTTTGCAGGCGTACCCAATTTTGCCCCGGAGCTTTTTCGACGGGTGCGCCTGGACGACCCATTGCGGGCAAAGGCGCTGCACAAAGGGCTAGACCAGTTGAGCGAAGAAGGTGCCACTCAGGTGTTCAGGCCACTGATGTCGAACGATGTGATACTGGGCGCGATCGGAATTCTGCAGTTTGACGTGGTCGTACACCGCCTGCGACATGAATATGGGGTGGACTGCAGTTTTGAATCGGTGCAGATAGCGACTGCTCGCTGGGTAGTTTGCGATAAAAAGCCTGATTTTGAAGCATTTCAGAGAAAAGCTCGACAGAATCTGGCACTCGATGCGGGTGGAGATCTAACCTATATCGCACCGAATCTGGCTAATTTAAGCCTGGCGATGGAGCGCTGGCCGGAGGTTCAGTTCAGAAATACTAAGGAATTATAGTAATATAATTATTTAATAAACTAATAAATAATTAACTAAAGGATAAATCTTTGACCGATCACTAATTGAAGGGGTCGCGACGGTTATATCTTTCGGACTGAGTCGTTGTTCCGTTGATTAATAGCACTCATGCCGGGCACCAGGGCAACCGGACGTCGGTGTCGCGGCCAGGGTCTGACGGTTTTGGATAAGAAAACCTGATCCAAATCAAAGTGCCGGCGTTATCTTGTGTTACGTCGCTTGCAGCATTCGCGATACACTTCCCTGCAAGAGATAAACCCGTGGAGAGTCTAGATGAGATTTACCAAAGTACTGGTGCTGGCCTCAGTGATGATGGGCTCAGCTGTATGGACGAGTGTTAGCGCCGATGGAGAAGCAGTCTATAACAGTGGCTGTCTGGCTTGTCATATGCCCGGTGTCGCCGGTGCGCCTAAACTGGGCGACAAAGATGCTTGGGCTGCCCGGATCGCACAAGGCATCGAGGTGATGTATGAGAACGCTATTCAGGGATTTCAAGGACAGACCGGCATGATGCCCGCCAAGGGTGGTTTCGTTCATCTGAGCGACGATGATGTCAAAGCGGCTGTCGACTACATGGTGAGTCAGTCCCAGTAAATTGTTGAGCTGATGTACATCAGCGCCACAGGGACGTTTGATCAAGGAAGCCCTTGAGCGCGCGGTAGAGTAGTACCGGATCGTTGCGCCCGGTGAGCTCACGCACGGAGTGCATGGCAAGCTGCGGGGATCCGATATCTACGGTTGCGACGCCCAGTTCAGCTGCCGTTATTGGTCCGATGGTACTGCCACACGCCATATCATTTCGCATGGCAATCTGTTGAACGGGTATATCGAGGGTTTGACATAAATTGCGAAACAGCGCCGCAGTTTCACTGTTTGTCGCGTATCTCTGGTTAGCGTTGTATTTGATGACCGGACCACCGTTGAGGCAAGGCCGGTGCTGTGGGTCATGCTTGTCTTCGTAATTAGGATGCACCCCATGTGCATTATCAACGGAAAGCAACACGGACGAGTCCATGGCTCTATCCATTGTCTCTCCAGTCCCACACAGACGTTCGAGTGTAGAACGTAGAAATGGCCCTTGGGCACCGCTGGCCGACAGGCTGCCAACCTCCTCGTGATCATTACAGACCATCACGGCAGGGGTATCTCCAGAGGCGTCGATTATGCTTCGGCAAGCGGCATAACAACTCAAAAGGTTGTCCAGTCTTGAGGCGGCGATGAAGTCATCATTTAGTCCGATCACTGCAGGGGGTTGCACGTCGTAGCAGCTGATTTCATAGTCCAGGACCTCGGCAACGGGTATGTTGGCGTGCTCATGCTGGATCTGGTCAAGAAGCAGTTGTCGGAAACTTCTGCGGTCACCGTCACCTGAACTCACCAGTAAAACCACTTCTTTTTGTGGGTTGATTGTCCTGTTTTTATGCACATCTCGATTTAAATGAATTGCGAGACTGGGTACTGTCGCCACAGGGCGCCGAAAGTCGATGAGCACACTGTTGATCTCTTTGTTTTCCAGACGGCAAGTGACTTTGCCGGCCAGAGACAGGTCTCGGTCAAACCAGGGCGAGAGCAAGACTCCACCGTAAACTTCCACACCCAGCTGCAAAAAGCCCTGACGCGTGATCTCCGGTGCGGGTTTGATCTTGAGACAGGGGCTGTCGGTGTGGGTGCCGATCAGCCTCAGCCCCTCATCAGCTGGATGAACAGAGCCTGTTCTGATGGCCACGATTGACGAGCCATTGCGAACGACAAAGTAGCGTCCTCCAGGTTTAAGCGACCAGCTGCTGTGTTCTGCAAGCTCTTCAAACCCCTCTGCTGTCAACAGTTGCTTCAGTTGTTTCACTGCATGAAAAGGAGTGGGTGAGCCAGCTAGAAACTCGAGCAGCCCGTTATTGAAATCTGATTCATTCATAGTCTGGCGTTCTCTACGTCAATTGTGTTCCCTTCGGGTAGCCATGTTGCGGGCTCGTGATGAGCCCCGAGTCTGGCAAAGTCGAAAAGACTTGGGTCGGCGAGTTGGCTGGGTGAGATGCTCGTGACGCTTCGGAATATGGTCGCTGACCGGCCGGGGTACTGCTGTTCCCACTCGGCGAGCATTCGTTTGACAGTTTGGCGTTGGAGGTTCGGTTGTGAGCCACAAAGATTGCAGGGAATAATCGGAAACTTTTTCAGCTGGGCGTATTGCGTGATGTCTTTTTCACTGCAATAGGATAGTGGTCGTATGACCACATTGTCTCCGTCATCACTCAACAGTTTCGGTGGCATTGCTTTGAGTCGACCACCAAAAAACATATTAAGGAAAAGTGTTTCAACGATATCGTCTCGATGATGGCCTAATGCGATTTTTGTCATCCCCTGGCTTTTTGCAAAGCTGTACAGTATTCCCCGGCGAAGTCGTGAACAAAGGCCACACATTGTTTTGCCATCAGGGATGATATTCTTGACCACACTGTAGGTATCCTGATCGATAATTCGGTAATCAACCCCGAGCCCCTGCAGGTAAACTTTGAGTCGTTCAGTTGGAAACCCGGGCTGATTCTGATCAACATTGACGGCGGTCAACTGGAAGTCAATCGGTGCTCTGATTTTCAATCGACACAGAATATCCAGCAGGGAGAAAGAATCCTTACCACCGGAAATGCAGACCATAACGCGATCGCCTTCTTCGATCATGTTGTAGTCCTGTATGGCTCGTCCGACTTCGCGACGAAGTCGTTTTTCAAGTTTCCGTGATGTATGGCTGGGGTGTAAAGTTGTCATTGTCATGTGGTAACCCGATATATCTGTCAGATGTTCTTTCCAAACCCACAATAGTGCGCTTTGTGTTAGGGTCGCGCAATGCGTTCTCCGAAAGGCGAATCATACACAGGGAACAGACTTCTTGCGGCTCACTAAAGTAATTGGCTGGATGGTTGTCTGTTTCTGCGGCCTCGTCCTGGTTCTGGCGTCCATTATTCAGTGGGTTGACTGGAATCGCTATCGCGATGCCGTGGCACAGCAGGTAAGCAAGGCAATCGATCGACCAGTGTCGATTGACCAGGGCTTGTCAGCCCGTCTTTTCCCCTCAGTTCGGCTAGAGGTCAAAGGGCTGGCTGTGGGTAATCCGGCTGGCAATTATCAGCAACATTTCCTGGCAGTAGAGAACGTCCGATTTGAACTGGATATGGGGGCTCTTGCACAAGGGCAATTGCGCATTCGCGAGATTTCTCTGGAGCGGCCGACCCTGCAGTTGGAAGTCGACCCCAACGGCAGTCCTAATTGGGAGTCTGATCGGGGACTGACAGTGCCGGTTCTACCGCTTCCGGTCAGTCGAGTTTCGGTGGTAGATGGGACTCTTACATTTGGGTCTGGCGCTGAGGCAGACCAGTGGGAAATTCGGGCTGATACGCTGGCCTATGTTTTACCACGTAAGGGTCAGAATCAAAAGGGTCAGATCAACGGACAACTGAGCTATGCCGGAGACGCCATCGAAGTGAGTGGCGTACTGGGGTCTCTTAACGGTCTGGTTTCTGATCAGCTGGCACCGATCAATCTGACGTTCATGGGTAACGGTGTAAGCGGCAGTGTCTCTGGCGTGGTCCGTAATCTGCGAAATGCACCTAACGCTGATTTGCATCTCGACGTATCGACAGGACGCCTCGAAAGAAATCTGACTGATCTATTGCCAGGCCTGCCGTGGCAGGACGACGCCATTTTCAGTGGCACAGTGAATGCAACCGGTCACCTCGTCGGAAACCCGGGACGGGACCTCCGACTGGAATCGGTCCGCTTGTCCACAACAGCACAGCCGTTTAATTTCACAGCCCAGGGTGATCTCGATCTGGTGCCAGCCAATGTCAGACTAAACCGTTCAATGGGCGAGTTGCGTCTGCAGGTGAAGCATCAGAGCCTTCAGAATTTCACGTCGCTCATGAGCCTTGATGTACCGACAGATGTCCGTGTCTCGGGTCAGGGTCTATTGTCTGGGCAGCCGGGCAATTTCCGTTTGGATCAGATTATGTTGATCGGAGAGAGCCCACATCTGGGTATCCAGTTAACAGGCAGTGCGAGTCAATTGGACTCAGCTGACGGCCCCAATCTTGCACTCAATATCGAAGCGACCTCAGACAAGCTGGCAGAACTGTTGAGGCAATTCAAACTTGAGATGCACTTAAACGGGAGCGCTCAGGTGGCGGGTGCTTTGCACGCTAGCGGCAAAGGTTACCGGTTGAGTGATCTTTCCGCTTCTTTTGAAGCTGCAGATCTGACGCTCGACGGCACAGGTCAGTTCGACCTGTTGCAGAAAAGTTTGGAAGGACAATTCCAGTTCACCGCTAGAACTGGAAGTGTCCAGAGCCTTGCAGGCAGTTTGGGTACACAGCTCCCCGTCGATGCTACCGCCAGCACAAATGGCGTTCTCACCTGCGCCAATAGCAGCTGTGGCATAGAGCTCGTGAATGTCAGGATCAGCTCCCCTCAACTGGAAGTCAGTGGCCGTGGGCAGGTTGACAGGCTGCACGAGCAGCCGCAGTTGGCACTGAATTTCGAAGGCCACACTGAAGATATTGCTGTGCTTGCCCAAGCCTGGGGCAGACAATGGCTGATACCCCCCGATCTGGAGGCCAGCGTCACAGGCTGGCTTGATTTACACGGCAATGAGGCTCGACTGTCCGGGTTGGTAGGTCAGATTTCCGGTGCTGGGCTCAGTGGCCGGTTTACCGGTAGCTTGATCGATTTAATGCATGTTCCACGCCCGACGTGGGATCTCGACCTCGATGTAGCTGAACTGGGCCAGCTGATTGAATACTATGGCGGGCCAGGGGATTATCACGAATCCGCCCAGATTCAGTTACAGGTACGCCCGTCCGATAAGCAAGCGCTACCGCTGATGGTACGGGGCGAGTTGCTGACTAATTCTCTGGCTACTGAGTTCGCTGGTGAGTTTGAAGCATTTGACAACAAGTCCGGATTCAGTGCCAGTTTTGTGCTGACTGCGGAAGATTCTCACGAATTGCGTCTGGTCACAGGTGTTGACTTACCGCCTATGGGCCGGTTGCAGGTGAAAGGCGAGGTCAGTCGTGCAACGGATTCACACGAATCAATTACAGGATCAGTTAACCTCGAGTCGGAGAAACTCGGTCAGTTTGCGGCAGAGGGGGTTTTGGGGGAACAGTGGAAGATAGGCACGAAGCTAGAGTTGAAGCACAAGGTGGATCGTCTGTCCAGGGTGGCAGCTGTGCTGGCAATTCCATTACAGGGAGACGTGCCTTTACAGGCGCAGGCGATTGTCAGTACGGACGGTGAGATGCTGCTGGTGAAAGAACTTAAAGTGAAAGCAGGCCGCAACGACATTAGTGGGGAAATATCCTACCTGCTGAATGAGAACGATGGCGATAGACAGAAGATCAAAGGAAGACTTGTGTCTAGATATTTAAATTTAAATGATCTATTTCCAAAAAAAGAAAAGAAGTATCTGTTTGGAAATGAACGCATACCACTGAATTGGGCACATCGCACTGACGTTGATCTGGAATTTGCTGCGGACCACCTGCTGCGACGCAAATACGAAGTGACGGACCTCGCACTAACAGTGGATTCACTGAACGGTTTGGTCAATTTTCAGTTGCAGGGCATATCAGCCGGCGGTGATCTGGAAGTGCAACTTGACCTGGATACGCAAATAGTCCCGCATCCCGCTAATTATTCCTATGATTGGAAACACCTGAATCTTGATTTGCTGCCACCGGGGCTGAAGGGCGGTTTGGATGTATCAGGTGTTTTGAGCACGCACGGCTATTTAGCGGGCGCAGGAGAAACTCTTCACGACATTGCAAAGACTGGTAATGGTTATCTTTTCACCGATCTTGAAAGTATAAAGTTTCCCCGCGGTCGCGAAGAGCTTAGAACTACAACTCCTCTCAATATTGTCGGGCAAATATTGCGCGAAGTTAGTCCATGGGCAGAGCGCAAGAAATTTTATGATATACAGTGCGGGGTGATCGGTATTCAGATCACAGATGGTGTGGGGCACAGTGTGGCACCACCACATCACACAATAGCCATAAAAGCTGAGGAGTTTGAATTATCGGCCTTCGGCGATCTGGATCTTTCCGAGGAAAACTTGGGGCTATCTGCTTGCTCCAAACCACGTCGTGAGCGAATATCCATTGACAGCCTTCTGGACCAGTCTGGCTTATCCCTGTTGTATCCACCCTGTTATCGAATCGAAGGGAAGCTTCGACGGCCTACTGTGGTACCAGATCCTGACGGTAGAAATCTCTTGGAAAGATTAAAGCTTGAGGATCGTGACATTCTGAAGAGTTTAAAGTTAGGTGCGGCCTTGGCTACAGGTGGAACCTCTGCTGTGGTTCTCAGTCTTTTGGACCAATTGGATGATGAGGGCGGCGGATGCCCCGGAGCCCGGCAACGTTCACAACAAATTTGGGAACAACAGGATCAATGAACAAATTCAGGTCTTAACGTGTATGGGTGCTCGACTGACAATCAAGTCTCAGAGTCGCAGGTACGGGTTTCCCTAATTTATAGGGCGGTCTACAATTCCGGTTCGCGGTTCGGTGTCTGATAACTACCTAATCGGCAATTACTAATGCTTAAAGGTAATCGTGATGACGGACAGTAGGCGGCGTTCCTCCGCATCGGGACGAATGGGCGGGCGGGCCGCAAGGCAAGCGCTTCGAGCCGCACCGATACCCGAAGACGAACGTGCCGTTCAGCCCGGTCAGGTATCCGGACGGTATCAGCCGCTCACAGAATCTGAAGTGACGCGAATTCACCAGGCAGCACTGGAAGCATTGGAGCAGATCGGTATTGCAAATGCTATACCGTCCTGTCAGGAACTCGTGACCGAAGCCGGCGGCTCGATGACCCAAGACGGCCGTCTGCTGTTTCCTCGAGCACTGGTCGAGGATATCGTCGCCTCGGCAGCACGGGATATCATCCTTCCCGGGCAGGACCCTCGTTACGATATGCACCTCACTGGCAACAGGACATATTTCGGTACTGCGGGTGCTGCTGTCCATATTGTTGATACCCAGAAGCGCGAATACCGAGAATCGATGCTGCAGGATCTTTACGATGCCGCGCGCATCGTGGATGCCATGGAGCATATTCATTTCTTTCAACGCTCAATGGTGCCACGAGATGTTGAAGATCCACGGGAAATGGATTTCAATACCTGCTACGCATCGATTGCCGGAACCACAAAGCATGTGGGCACCAGTTTTGTCGCTCCCGACCATGCGCACGAGGCCATCGATATGCTGGAGATCGTGGCCGGCGGTGAGAAAAAGTGGCGGGAAAGGCCGTTTGTAAGTTGCTCGTGCTGTCATGTTGTACCGCCGCTTCGATTTGCCGAAGACGCCTGTCGGGTACTGGAAGTTTGTGTCAGCCGTGGGATGCCTGTTTTGTTATTGGCTGCAGGTCAGGCTGGCGCGACCAGTCCGGCGGCGCTTGCCGGTTCTGTGGTTCAGGAGACGGCCGAGGTGCTGGCCGGTCTGGTTTACGTGAATTTGCTATCTCCTGGTCACCCGGCGATCTTCGGTACCTGGCCATTTGTTTCTGATCTTAGAACCGGGGCGATGAGCGGCGGCAGTGGTGAACAAGCGGTTCTCATGGCGGCCTGCGGCCAGATGGGACGGTACTACGACTTACCAACTGGTATTGCCGCTGGTATGGCCGACGCCAAGCTGCCGGATGCGCAGTCGGGTTATGAGAAGGCCTACACAAATGTCCTAGCCGGACACAGTGGCGCGAATCTGATCTACGAATCAGCAGGTATGCACGCCAGTCTTTTGGGTTGCTGTCTGGAAAGTTATGTCATCGATAACGATATGCTCGGTGCAATCAACAGAACGATACGGGGTATTGAGGTCAACGAAGACACCTTATCCCTGGAGGCAATGCGGGATGTGTGTCTGGATGGGCCGAGTCACTTTTTGGGGCACGATCAGACTATGGCGCTGATGCAGCGGGATTATGTGTACCCGGACTTGGGTGATCGAAATAGTCCTAAAGATTGGAACGAGGCCGGTCGACCAGATCTCATCGAGCAGGCCAGGTACCGGGTAAAGCAACTTCTGTCCACACCCAGACCGCAACATGTACCTGATGATATAGACAGGCAGATCCGTGAGCGATTTCCCGTCAAGCTATCGCTTGAATCTATGGGCGGGTAATCTGGCGACAATGGGTTGTTATTCAGGGTGCCAGCCGTTCGATCGACCAGCTGTTAGCGTCGTCTAGCACGTAGACAAATCGGTCATGTAGACGATCTGGTTGGCTCTGCCAGAATTCAATGGTTTTTGGTGTGACTCGGAATCCTCCCCAGAAATCAGGCAGCGGGATCTCTCCGCTACTGAACTTCTGTTTCATCCTGGCCAGGGTAGTTTCCAGCACAGTCCGGGAAGAGATGACACTGCTCTGGTCAGATGTCCAGGCACCGAGCTGACTTCCCCGGCTTCTCGATAGAAAGTAGCGCAGTGATGCTGCGGTTGGAATACGCTGGGCGATGCCGGTTATCGTGACCTGTCGTCCCATACTGAACCAGGGAAACAGCAGAGAAACACGCGGGTTCTCCGCGATCTGTCGTGCCTTACGGCTGCCGTAGTTGGTAAAGAAAACAAACCCGTCACGGTCGTAAACTTTAAGCAGCACCATTCTAACTGTGGGCGATCCGTCTGCTGATGCTGTCGCCAGGGACATGGCATTAGGTGCGGGTAGATTTTCCGCACAGGCCTGGCTAAACCAGGCTTCAAACTGATCAAAAGGGTCAGGCAGCAGGCTCTTGGCATTCAGCGGCTCGCGAGAGAAATCCTGCTTGATCTCTTCAGGTATTTTCATGGACATTCCGGAAAACGTTGGTCGGATCAGGTCATTATCGACCCCGTTGTGAAGGGCTGGTGCGGTCCGTTGTAGTTCGTAACTGAAGGGCGATAATTTGTCCGTGGATAATGCGGGGGAAGGTTTTGCAAGGCAGTCTACGTGTATCAGCTGACCCTTACTGGAATTTCTGCAATGCGCTGGCGCCATAACTCAGGCCCTGTACGGTGTACAGAAGTTCCATTACTGTCTACAGCGACTGTAACCGGCATGTCCTTGACCTCGAATTCATAGATTGCTTCCATACCGAGATCTTCAAAACCAACGACACGTGCCGAACGAATGGCTTTGGATACGAGATAGGCAGCACCACCAATGGCAATCAGATATACCGAGCGGTGTTTTCGAATCGACTCGATCGCACTGGGCCCACGTTCTGCTTTTCCAATCATGCCGATCAGCCCTGTTTCTGCAAGCATCATTTCTGTGAATTTGTCCATACGTGTCGCAGTGGTCGGTCCGGCAGGTCCGACCACTTCTTCACCGACCGGGTCAACAGGGCCCACGTAGTAGATCAGCCGATTGCTAAAATCTACCCCTTGAGGCAATGGTTCGCCACGAGTGAGCAGATCGGCAATCCGTTTGTGCGCTGCATCTCTTCCCGTGAGAATTTTGCCGGACAGCAGTAGATTTTCCCCTGGTTGCCAGTTCGCAACGTCATTACGAGTGAGCATGTCCACATTGATCTGTCGACCCTGACTTGCGACGTCGGTCCCTATCTCCGGCCAGTTGCCAAGATCTGGTGGCGTCAGCTTGGCAGGTCCAGTGCCATCCAGAGAAAAGTGTATGTGCCGCGTGGCAGCACAGTTGGGAATCATCGCGACAGGGAGGGAGGCAGCATGGGTAGGGTACGACAGGATCTTGACATCCAGCACAGTCGTGAGGCCGCCAAGGCCCTGAGCACCGATACCTGTCTGGTTAACCCGTTGGTAGATCTCAAGGCGTAGCGCATCGATGTCGTTCTCCGGTCCCTTCGAGATTAACTCATCCATATCAATCGGTGACATCAGAGATTTCTTGGCCAGCACCATAGCTTTTTCCGGAGTGCCCCCAATGCCTATACCAAGAATACCCGGTGGGCACCAGCCAGCTCCCATGCCCGGTATCGTCTCCACGACCCAGTCCGATAGACTGTCACTGGGGTTCAAGATGCTGAATCGGGCTTTGTTTTCCGATCCGCCGCCCTTGGCGGCGAGGGTGATCTCTATCTCATCACCGGCCACGAGTTCGGTGTGTACAACAGCCGGTGTGTTGTCTCCGGTGTTGTGTCTTTTCCCGAAGGGGGGCGATACCACTGAGGCTCGAAGAGGATTGTCCGGGTTGTTGTAGGCTCGACGGACACCCTCATCGATCATTTCCTGAACCGAATCATCGGTATCAAAACTAACATTCAGTCCAAACTTAAGAAACACGACAACGATCCCTGTATCCTGACAAACTGGCCTTTGCCCCAGCGCTGCCATCTTTGAATTGAGCAGTATCTGGCCGATCGCGTTTTTAGCTGCTGGAGATTCTTCCCGTTCGAAGGCTCGAGTCATTGCTTGGACAAAGTCGGGTGGATGGTAGAAAGAGATGTACTGCAGACCGTCGGCGATGCTCCCGACAAAATCTTCTCTGGAAATGACGCTCATGGGCTCTCCAGCAGACCCAGTTCAGGTAAAGTGGTGTATTGATCGATCCAGGCTTGAATCATAGTTGGAGTGTATCAAACCATGCAGCTCCGCTACCTCTTTTATGGACAGGCGCTTTTCACCCCGTGTGTAAGTTGTTAGGATCAGGGCTGGGTGTGGCGTTAAATCTAGATCTTAGGCAGTGTCTCCTCTTCGTCGGCACGGACGATAAATATTGCTTGTAACCAGATCTGAGCATTTCTGTCTCCGCAGGTGGCCTCTGCCACCTGTATGGATGGCCGTGGCTGTGTTTCTGACTTGGATGTATCCAGCAGGTCAATCTGCCGCCGATCACCTGGTCCAGCATCACAAACTTAAGTGTGGTCAGTATTTTCCCTGTCCTGATGCGCTTCGACGGAGGGTCGATTTTTGGATCGATGTGTATGGTCGAAGGGGGATCAATGATGCGATTCTCCATGATTCGCAGAGGCCCCATCGGGTCTACAAAATCATCAAGGGCAAAGCCTGTGGGACAAACGGCAACACACAGTTCATTAAAGAGCAGAAGCGCCAGATCCGCCTGCGGTTAGAACGCATTGCGATTCTGATTGAGCGAAAAAAAACAATCACTCAGGCAAAAGATAAGCACTACCTCAATATGTTTCCTGGAAGATCGCCAGCTGCACTTCGTCGCGCAGCCAGGAATCTTCGGTGTCAGAGTGGAAACAAGGATGGTTTTCGAAATGCATTGCGCCGATTTGGGACCTACGGGCCGATTGTCAGGCGGGTACTCAAAGATGCGGGGTTACATCGGGATATTCAATACCTGCCATTTGTAGAATCTTCCTACAACCCTGAAGCGTATTCCAGAGTAGGGGCTGCGGGTATGTGGCAGATCATGCCACGGACCGCACGTGTGTTGGGGCTTGAGTTGAATGCGACTATGGACGAGAGGCTAGATCCGGAAGCGGCCAGCTGGGCAGCGGCGCGCTATCTCAAAGATAGCCGAAAAAATCTGACAGTTGCTGCCCGGTCGAAGAAAGCCAACGTATCCGACAGCGAACTGACCCCGTTTGTAATTACTTCTTACAACTATGGCGTTAACGGTATGCGAAGGGCCATAAAGAAACTCGGTCCGGATTTTCTTACAGTTCTAAACCGTTATCGAACCAAGAAATTCCGTGTCGCGGTCAAGAATTTCTACGCCGGTTTTCTTGCGGCACGACATGTTGCACAAAACGCCGATCGTTTTTTTGGATCGTATTCAAAGGGAAGACCGTTGCGCTACGATACGATCATGTTGCGCAAGAGCGCTTCAATCGACAGGATAAGAGCGGTTTTTGGAGTTAGTCTATCCAGGCTGAAATCGTTAAATCCAGCGTTGACACGGTTTGTTTGGCACCAAAGCGTTATACGGTCAGACCCGGTGATACGGCCTGTGCGATCTCCAGCGCATTTCGGGTGAAGTGTCGCGATCTGATCGATATGAACAGGCTGGGAAAGCAGGCCGTGATTCGCGTTGGCCAGTCGATTCAGATTCCGATTGGTACTTCCGGAAAACGTCGACTGCTCAGCCGCGCTGACCCTGGTGCATACACTGTTGCACCGGGCGATACCGTTTGTGGTGTTGCGCAGCGCTATGGCGTTAAGTGCCGTGCATTGCTGGCTGCGAATGGACTTACATCGGGTTCTGTCCTCTCTGTCGGCCGGAGATTGGTGATCCCTGGTGCGTTGGCTGAGACCAGAGGTGGAGACACCTATACAGTCAGGAAAGGTGACAGTGCCTGTGGCGTCGCATCGCGATACGGGGTGTCATGCGACACCTTACTTGCGGCGAATGAACTCAGCCAGCAGGACCTGATTTACCCTGGCCAGACGCTTCGGATTCCGCGTCAGCTGAACACAGCCACTGGTACTGGCAGACAACAGTCTTCGACCAGGAAAACGCTCAAAACGACTGTCGTCGAGTACCGTGTAAAACAAGGAGACAGTGCGTGCCGGATTGCTGCCCGCCTGGGCGTGAGCTGCAAGGCTCTGCTCACAGACAATAGACTGGGTAGACGCAGTGTTATTCATCCAGGCCAGAAGCTGCTGGTTTCAGGTGTATCCGAGGATATTGCCAAGGCCTTAGGGTTAAACAGAAGGAGCCAGGCGAGTTCAGAATCCATTTACACAGTGACAGCGGGTGATTCGGTTTGTGAGATCGCGCACAACAGGGGTGTGTCATGTGATGAGTTACTGGCTTTCAACGGGCTGCAGATGGCCTCGATAATCGTACCGGGTCAGGCGTTGCGACTGCCAGCGAACGCCCAAAATCAAAGATCTTGGTCAACAACATCGGGAGCTGGTGTGTCTAAGTTGATCAGCGCCGATGACAGCGGCAGCACAAAGGTCAGTAGCAAGCGGGATCAGCCAGGCAAGGCCAGTGCTGCATCTAGCGAAGTCGTAACGCCGCCCTCACGCGTGATCGGACCTTTAGATCAGGATATTGAATTCCGCATACAAGCTACAGAACAGGCCGGGAAACGGGTATATCGAATCAATATTGAACCAGGTGAAACACTGGGCCACTATTCGGATTGGCTGCGTTTGGGTGGTATCGCTGCGATTCGGAAACTCAATGGAATTCAGAAGACGCAGAATCTTCAAGTGGGTGATGTACTGTTACTGCCCGTTTCAGAGCAGACCCAGGCTTTCGCATTCGACCAGCGACGGCTGGAATACCACCGCGTACTGGTCGAAGAATTCAAGGAAAACTTCGAAGTGTTAAACGTTCAGCAATACACCATTCAACCGGGAGACAGCGTCTGGCGAGTTGCCAGTTCATTCGAATTACCGGTTTGGCTGATTATGCGGTACAACCCGGAACTTCGAACTACCCTGCCAATTGCCGGCAATATCTTGCGGATCCCTTCAATCAGAAAACGCAGCAATTAACGTGCTGTTGTAATCAGTCAGGCACTAACTGTAGTGATATAGAGTTGATGCAGTAGCGTTGACCTGTCGGTTCAGGCCCATCTTTAAATACGTGACCCAGATGAGCATCACAATTGCTGCACGTGACCTCAGTCCTGATCATGCCATGGCTGTGGTCAGTGTTTGTAATAACAGCGTTATCTGAAATGGGTTGCCAGAAACTGGGCCAGCCTGAGCCTGAATCAAATTTTTCGCGTGAGCTAAAGAGTTCACTGCCACAGCAGACGCAGCTATAGGTGCCAGCTAATTTGCTGTTGTTGTATTCCCCACTGAAAGGCGGCTCGGTTCCCTTGAGTCGACAGATCCTGTACTGCTCGGGTGTCAGTATATTTTCCCAGTCGTTGTTCGATTTGTTCACAGTTCTGCCCAAAAGGTTGATGGATAGTGAATACAAAGTTTACCCGTTATTCTGTTTTGCAAGCTGGGTTCGTTTGCCATGAGCTTCATGGGCGATGCTCATATCGTCCAAAAACCAGGAAAGCTCGTCCAGATGCAGTGCTTGGGGGCCGTCGACAAGCGCCTGTTCGGGCCTGGGATGAAAATCGACAAGTACCATGTTGGCACCGGCGATGATGCCCTGTGCGGTTACGTGCATGATGTCCAGGATCCCGTCAGGCCCGCGATTGCGACTGCCCACGGAATGTGACGGATCAATACAAACTGGCAGATGGGTCAGGTGTTTAACTGTCGGGACATGTGAAAAGTCGACAAAATTTCGGTGTGGGTCACCAAGGTTGGTTTTCATGCCACGCAGACAGAAAACTATATTAGCGTTGCCTTCCCGTGCCAGATATTCGGTTGCATTCAACGATTCTTCCAAAGTGATCCCGAATCCCCGCTTGATCAGCACCGGTAGTTCGGTCTGTCGGCCGACAGCTTTGAGAAGTTCAAAGTTCTGCGTGTTACGGGTGCCGATCTGAAGCATGACTCCGGTTGGGTGTCGGGCATCATCCAGCGCGGTCAAAATGTCATCCACCTGGGTGTCGTGGGTTACCTCCATAGCGATGACCTTGATGTCATACTTGCCAGCCAGTTCAAAAACCCAAGGCAGGCATTCGGCACCGTGTCCCTGGAATGAATAGGGGTTTGTCCGCGGCTTAAAGGCTCCCATACGCGTGCAGGGTAATCCATGTTCGTTCAGCGCACGCATCATGGTTTCCACATTGTCCCGATTGTCGACGGCACACAATCCGGCAAAGAGGTGTAGCGACTGCTGGTCAAATCGAATGCCGTTGTAGTCAAAACCCCCAACCCGATCATCATCAGCGTGGCGGCCGATTATCCGATAATCTCGAGAAACCCGGACAACACGCTCGACCGACGGCAAGCTCGCTACCTCCTGCGGATCGAGTGAGTCGGTATCACCGACGGCGTAAATTTCGGTCAGAATGCGACCTGTTCCGGTCACACTGTGCACCTGTGGCATGACCCCCGGGCGGGCGGCCAGAAAATCAAGCACGGCCTTCCCCTCCGCAGATTCAATATCAGTGTCGGGACGCAGGATTATGATCATGGATTTACCTCAGATAAGGTCTGAATCGGCGTTTCAGGGTCATTCCCCCACTCTGACCACGAGCCGGGATAGCCGCGTACGGTCGGGTAGCCCAGGGATTTAAGCAGCATCCAGGTATGGGCCGAGCGATGGTGTGTCTGGCAGTAGGTAATCACTTCACGCGCTGGCAGAATCTGCCGAGCTTCCAGTATATCCTTAAGCATTCTTCTTGGCTTTAGTCTCAAGTGATTGTTGGTATCAATCGTATCCAGCCAGTTCATGTTAACCGCCCCTGGAATGTGGCCAGACCGGGCACTGAGCTGCTTGGCGCCAATGTACTCTTCCCGAGTTCGGGCATCGACTAGGCTAACCTGGTCATCATTCAGGTGGGCCAGAATGTATTCCCGAGTCGCGATGACAGAAGTATCCATGGCTACTCTGGGTGCAGTATTTTCCCGCAGTGGTTGTTCTGCGGTTAATCGACGCTGTTCGTTTCTCCAGGCGGTCATTCCACCGTCGAGTACTGAACAGTTGGGGTAGCCAATCACGTGTAATGTCCATACCAGGCGGGCGGCACGACCACTGCCTTCATCATCACAGGCAATGATCCGGCAACCGTTGCTTAATCCCAGTACTGAACTGAGTTGTTCCAGCTGTTTGCCCGGCGGAAGTCGGCCCGGGGCTGGTTTGTTGCCATCTAACAGTGTCACATAGTCCAGGTGAATGGCACCTGGGATATGGCTGAGAGCGTAATGTTCTAACTTACTGAGATCAACCACACGCACCTCTGCGCTATCGAGATGGTCATCCAACTCTTCTGTTGTGACCAGTATCGGTGTTTCAGTCATAGTCGATTTAGATCAGAGATATTTTCCGGCAACGTTCAGGTATATAACCCGTACTATTTTAGCGAAGCTAGTCTGATGAGGGCAGACTACAATTACGCGACAAATCGACGGTCGATAAAATCAGCTGCGTACTCACAAGCCCTGGACTACAAACCAGTACATCAGGCGTTTCGGGACTGTGCTGTTTCCTGGTTGAATGCTTCTATCATTGCGTCCCACGTAGGGATCAACCCCTCGAGCTGATTCCAGAATGTCTGGTGTCGTCTACGCTCAAAATCTTGTATGTTGATGCCTTGTTGTTCGACCCAGGTATAGTACCCGAGGTTGAATATCCGATTTCGATCGCTTTCGGTGAGCTCCAGCAGATGGTCGACGCGTACATTTTTCAGGTGTGCGCCATAGAGTTCGGCTGATAAGGTCTCATCTACACCCTCTGGCGCTTCGAGAGACAACCACTTCTGCAGTTCGGTTTGATAAAGTGCAGATCCATCTGTTGCAACCGTGATCAGCACGTCTTCGGGGCCGAGTGACAAGTATTTTGCCAGCTTGATGGCCGCTAACACATTGGCAATGCCGGAAAATCCTAATGATGTCAGCGCGTCGAGAGTCTCAGCAGAAATACCCTTTCGCCGGTGCAGGTAGTTTCGACCCGCTGGTGTATTAAACAGGACATTTATACCGTCTGAATCGTAGTCGGAAACCCCGACCACGAAGTCGGTATTCATCACGTTATGAATGAGTGGCACGTGCTTGTCGCCTACGCCCTGGATGTTGTGTTCACCAAAGCCGTTGTACAGCAGAGTTGGACATTCCACCGGCTCCACCGCCACGATTCGAGTGCCGTATCGGCTCTTGAGGTGGTCACCGGCACCAAGGGTGCCAGCAGAACCGGTTGCTGCTATAAAACCGGCCAGCCGGGCGTTGGGCAAGCAGGTACTTACAGACTGGAAGATTCTGTCGAGTGCATTACCTGTAACCAAACGATGTACCAGGTAGTTGGAAAATTCCGAAAACTGGTTGACGATGATGTTCTGTGGATCACGAGAGAGTTGCCCACATTTATCGTAGATCTCTTTAACGTTGCTCTCTGTACCGGGTGTACGCACGATGTCTTGGGGGTCGCTGACCCATTTTTCCAACCAGCTGAATCTTTCCCTACTCATGCCTTCTGGCAGTACAGCAACCCCATGACAGCCGAGAATGCGGGAAATCGCGATTCCGCCCCGGCAGTAGTTACCGGTCGATGGCCAGACTGCGCGATGATGACCGGGGTCGAATGAACCGCTGACCAGTCGTGGGACCAGACAGCCGTATGCAGCCAGCACTTTGTGTGCACCGATCATCGGAAATCGGTCGCCCAGAGCGACGATAATTTGTGCATCGACACCGGTCAATGCTTTTGGCAGACGTACGAACTCGGGCGTATCAGTGAGTCCTGTGCGGGCGTGATCGTTAAACCAATGAACGCGATAGAGGTTTCGAGGATCAGGGTCATCAGCGTGCACCTGGTTCAACTTTTCGTAGATATCGTTGAGTGTTTGCGGCGCATTGGTGAGTTCGGACAAGAGCGGGAGTCGTATCCCGGCCTCCCGCAGGTGAGCCACAGCGCGGTTATAGGTCGAGCGATCCTGGATTTCTTCCGGTAGTTGAAAAGGGTTCATGGCTTAAGCTGGCAGCAGTTTTCAGTTATCCAGGGTAGACCAGGAACAGGCGTTGAGGAACCGATAAAGGCGGGTCCGAAGACGCGAGCAGGTTTGCTCAGGCAATGCAGTTGTTCCCTGGGTTGGTTGAATTACGTGGTTTGTGACTATACTGACGACTGCACGAGTCTGCCAAGCGGCCAGAGTCACGCTGCCGGAGTATTAAGGCTATTGCAGTCGCTTAGCCATGATCCTGACGTGCTGAATTGCAGTGGTTTTCTGCCTGGATCGTCGGTACCCACGAACCGGCCGATGGAGACAGTATCATCGAGGTATTGAGGATATTGCCAGGGCCACTGAATCGAAGCGGCTTCCAGGCCCGGGCGAAAGACTAACTTGACCGTTATAGACGGGTAATACTTGTGCAGACGACAGTGCCGATCGTAGATATATCCCGTTACCTCGATGGTAGCGATCCCATGGGCGTTGTCCTTGAACTGCGGCATGCCGCGACACGCGTGGGCTTTTTTCAGGTCGTTGGGCATGGTGTACCACACGAACTAATTGACAGTACCCGGCAGTTGGCTCGGCGCTTTTTCGCGCGACCGCAGGACCAAAAATCGGTGTCGGGCTGTTTGTCATTAGGGGAAGCTTCGAACTGGCGTGGATACGAATATTTCGCCTCAGACAACAAGGAAGCGTTTGAAATCGGGCTGAAAACACAAGGTCGGGTCGATGTCGCAGGTCGACCACTGCCGCTTCATGGCGACAATTTGTGGCCGCCAGGAGATCCGGACTTCAGGCACACCGTTACCGCATATCATACCGCGACCACAAACCTCGCCCGCCAGTTACTCGGGGCAATGGCTTGGGCGCTGGGACTGGATCCAAAGTATTTCGAGGCGAAAGTCAGGGAGCCCCTCGCTCATCTGCGACTGTGGAAATATCCCCCTCACACTGAGCTTGCACCGCACAAAGATCATGGATTTTTGACCGTCTTACTGCAAGATCAGTGTTACGGCGGCCTGCAGGTTTTGCGTCGTGTAAAGCCCAAAGCAGTACCGGGTCAGAAACAGTCAGTTGTACAGGATAGATCTGTTCTCAATGGTGACCTGGAGTCGCGGGAGATCGCGGAAGAAATCGCGCTTGCGAGTACGCCGAGCCAAAACCAATCAGAAACCATATGGCTGGATGTTCCGGTCATTCCGCATGCGTTTGTCATCAATGTGGGGAGGCTGTTTGAGATTTTCTGTCAGGAGACCTTTCCGGCCACTATCCACAGAGTTCGATATACACCCGACAAGACTGCTAGACCCGAAACGTCACAGCCAAGGATTTCCCTGGCCTTGTTCTTCGCTCCGGACTGGGGCGTCACTGTGATACCCCCCAGTGCGCTGCGGGCACCTGGTGTCAGTCAGGTATCTGTGCAGTCGGGACCCCACATTTTGTTCGGTTACCGCTGGCAACAGTATGTCAACAGTGGTGAGATTCAGGATGTAAAGGCAGCTAAACGAAGAGCACTTGAAGACATTTCAGTCTTGGCCGGTCATGACCCCTGAACACTTGAACTGAAACTCAGATCGCGTCTTCGGAGCGCAGCATACTGATCGACTCACGAAACGCATCTACGGTTTGTTCAAGTTCTGCATCGGTATGTACCGCAGAGATCGTTCCACCGGGCCAGTCGGTGATGTCAACACCGTTAATCAGCATCGCCAGGCGCAGCTTGTGTGTCAGGCCGGCCGGGTTTTTCTTGAGCTCCTGCCAATCGATAACAGTTGGATCGAATGTTTCGGGGTCGATGTCGCGATTGTTCGCGTTGGTAAAGATATGAAAACCTGAGAAGGTGCCGTAGGCGGCCCAGGGAACCTCTTTTTCGGCAAACAGTTGGTTGAGGCGACCGCGTAAGCGTACACCGTAAGCATTCGCCTGTTGGCAGGCATCGGTCGTTTCGATGATCGACAGAGCGGCAGTACCGGCAGCCGCTGAAACTGGATTGGCGTTGTACGTGCCCTGGTGTTGAATTTTCTCGCGGCCACTGGATGGTGCTGCATCGAAATCAAGTGCATCCAGAATCTCACGGTTGCCGACGACCGCAGCACCAGGCAGGCCGCCTGCCAGGATTTTTGCCAATGTTGTCAGGTCTGGCCGAACATCGAAGTGTGCCTGTGCACCACCCGGGGAAACTCGAAATCCTGTAACAACCTCATCAAATATAAGCACCACGTCGTGCTGCTCTGTGGCTTCCCGCAACGCACTCAGAAATTTGCCGCCTACGGGGACCATGCCGAAACCGGCACCGGTTGGTTCGAGGATGACTGCCGCGATGTCACTGTCTTCAGACAGCACATGGCGCACGGCGTCAATATCGCCGGGCGGTAGCAGCACAATACTCTCGGCGACACTGGTCAGAACGCCTGATGTAGGGGATCCGTCGTAGTGTGAGCTGTAGCCCGACGTCATGTGATCGTGCCAGCCGTGAAAATTAGAGAGGAATCGAATCACTTTGTTCCGACCGGTAAATGCTCTTGCAAGGCGCAGCGCCAGATGGGTGGCCTCAGTGCCCGACGCTGTGAACCGTAGACGATCGGCAGTTGGGATCAGCCGTTGAACAACACTGGCCCAGGCCAGTTCGTGTCGGTGACTGGAACCGAAATGGGTGCCCTGGTTGAGCGCTTCGTGAACCGCTGTCAGTACTTCGGGGTTTCCGTGGCCGAGTAGCAGTGCACCGTGGCCGCCGAAGTAATCAACATACTCATGGCCATCCACATCCCATTTTCGAGCGCCTTTGGCATGATCGACAAACACGCCGTAGGGCCGAAGATGTCGTGAATCGTGGGTAATTCCGCTTGGAAACTGTGCAACCGCATTGCCGGCGAGTGCAGCGGACTCACGAGTTCGGGCACGATAAGCCTCAACGATAGGGGAACTCTCAAGTGGGGCACGTGACATTAACTGATCTCCAAAATATTGACTTGGTCTGCGCCTCGACAGGAAGTTCGACTCGTCAAATGAGCCAGTGTCCTGACCGCGTACAACATGAGTGTATCAATTAAGGCTGTAGCGTGGTACTGGTTCGGATAGTCACAGGCCTGGTGACGAGATTGCAGCACATGCCATGGATGTTTATTCTTGCCATTCATGGGCCTGAAATCAATTCAGTGGAGGTGAACAATGCGTCTTAAAGATAAAGTCGCGATCGTGACGGGTGCGGCATGGGGAATGGGTGCAGCGACAGCAGAACTGTTTGCGGCCGAAGGTGCCTGTGTCATGGTGACCGATATCCTCGATGCTGAGGGGACTGACGTCGTAGCCACGATCAGCGACTCGGGAGGCCAGGCACGGTTTCTAACGCTCGATGTCACAAATGATACTGGCTGGGCAAGTGTAGTCGGCGAAACAATCTCGACATTCGGCCAGATCGATGTCCTGGTTAACAACGCTGGTGTGAGCGGCAGCCATCCCGATCTACTCAATACCCAAACCTGGGACGAACAGATGGATGTGAATGCCCGAGGTGTTTTTCTGGGGATGCAGGCGGTTATCCCGCAAATGCAAAAGGCCGGCGCGGGCTCGATCGTGAATATTTCTTCTATTTCCGGGATTGTGGGCCAGAGTTTTGTGCATATGGGCTACAACGCGGCTAAAGGCGCTGTACGAATGGCGACCAAAGCGGCAGCGGTCCAGTTCGCACCAGATGGAATTCGTGTTAATTCTGTGCATCCAGGCCTCATGCCGGCAATGAGGACCTCGAAGATGACTGCAGACCCAAAGGTGCGCGAGAAAATGCTCTCAGCTGTACCGTTTGGGCGAGTAGGTCGGGTAGAAGAAGTGGCCTACGCGAATCTATTTCTCGCGAGTGATGAATCGTCCTATATCACGGGCATTGAAATGCCGGTCGACGGTGGATTTCTGGCCATGTGACGTGAAAGACAGCGGTGTTGTACTCTCGCGCGATCATCAGTATCGCTGACAGAGCAAGCCGGTTCGGTCGTTTCGTCTCATAACAATGCCTGACCCCACCGGCCGTAATGTGTTGAGTATCGAAGGGCTACAAAGCAAGCCAATGATCAAAGCATTTATCCCGTCGAATTTGCCGTTAGAAGAGCGTACCGTCGGACAGATCCTGGCCAGGCAGGCAGATCGGTTCGCTAATAAGAATTTCATTGAGACGACGTCTGGAGACCGTATCAGTTACCGCGACATGCACCTGCGTTCTAATCAATTCGCATGGGGTACGGCAGCGTTCGGCATTGAATACCAGGAGCCGGTTCTGGTGATGTTACCGGATACCATCGACTATGTGACCCTGTGGTGCGGTCTGGCTAAGCGCGGTGCCATCGAAGTGCCGATCAACCTCGCCTATCGCAAGAGTATCTTGGCACGACTTTGTAATGATTCGACTGCAAAAAAGATTGTTATCGACCACCAATATGTGGAGCGGCTGGAGGAAATTGCGGATGATCTTGAGCACCTGGACAGTGTAATCCTCTATGCTGAAGATCGGGATCTAGAGCCGCCCGGCAGACTTCCACCCAGGCTTGCGCAAACCTGCCGGGTAGCACGATTTGAAGATCTGCTCAGTGACACAAACACTAATTTTGAGCCTGCGCCTCAATACAGCGATCTTGTCGGCATTATGTATACCTCGGGAACGACTGGCGCGTCTAAAGGGGTGTCTACCACACACTCCCATTCGTTCTGCTACGCCGACGGGGCAGCTGAGATTTTTTATCTTTCTGAAGATGACCGGTTCTATACGGCTGGGTTGCCACTGTTTCATCTCGCTGGCCAGTGGGCGGTGTGTTATGCATCGATGATCTACGGTGCAACAGTGGTGCTTCGTAAAGGTTATCGCAACGACTATTTCTGGCCTGATATTGCGGAACACAACTGTACAGTGGTATTTCTGCTCGGTGCAATAGCAAACTTTTTGTGGCAGCAGCCTCGATTACCTCAGGACAGCGAGACCCCCTTGAGAAAGGTCGGGATGTTTCCTGTGATGACAGAGCACGAACGATTCCGTGAGCGATTTGGTGTCGAGATATCGACCGGATATGGCTCCACTGAATGCCCCTGTCCGGTTATTCATCATTTCGATGAGCCATTCCCCAATAATCAGTGTGTCGGCTTCCCGACCGGGCGATACGATGTCCAGATACTGGATGAAAACGATCAGGCGTGTGCGACAGGTATTGTCGGTGAAATCTGTACACGGCCGCGTGCCCCGTGGGAAATTATGCTGAACTACTGGCGCCAGCCGGAGTATACGGCCCAGGTGTTCCGTAATTTGTGGTACCACACCGGCGACGCGGGGTATCAGGATGACGAGGGGCGATTGTATTTTGTGGACAGATTGACTGATTCCATGCGGCGCCGGGGGGAAAATATCTCGTCAATGGAGGTGGAGGATGAAGTGAATCAGCACCCCGATGTTCTCGAATGCGCGGTTTTCCCCGTTTGGGTCGAGCACTCCGAGCAGGAAGTGATGGTGGTGATTACACCGCAACCGGGCGTTACTATAGAACCTGAGGAACTGATCCGGTTCCTTGATCGGCGGATGGCCTACTTTATGATTCCCCGGTACATCGAGTTTACTGATGCGATCCCAAAAACACCCACTGGGAAAACGGAAAAGTACAAGCTACGCGCTAAGGGGATTACACCTAGGACCTGGGACCGGGTGGCGGCAGGTGTAAAACTGGCACGGTAGGCGCCACCGTGGCCTCGCGAGGTTATTTCAGCCCGTGTTGTGCAGCGTCGGTTCTCGTGGGTGGGCGTTCAGAATGTACTGCTCCTTGAGATAATCAACTTCATAACGCCTTGCAAAGTGTTATACCGCGTTAAGGGGATGACCAGTGGAACAAGGCTCTCAGGATAGTCATGGATCAGCCGGATGCCTGGTAGCCTACTTGCGTCACAATTCAACCAGTGCGTCGACAATAGCAAGACGATGTAATCTTTTGCCCAGTCCGGGCCAGTGCACTATTCAGAGTTTTTTGTACTTCCTTGGATTTGTCGTGTTGGCCGGTACGTTGCAGGCATTCCAAATAACCGTGGAGGCTCCAGACATTGTTTGGATGCTGTAGTGGCCGGCCGAGTTTTTTATCGAGTCCCAGGTCGGCGCGATAGACTCGCTCGGCTTTTTTGACATGCCCCTGTTCCAGCAGCAGTGCCCCAAGTGCATGACGCGGTGGATGCATCCAGGCCCACGGCTCCGTATAGTAGAGATTGTCATCCAGCCGGGCAGCGGTTTCCAGGTGGTTGAATGCGGTCTCGTAATTTTCTTTCCGATATTCGAGCTCACCCATCATCATTGCTTCTGCGATAGCAAGAATATCGTCTTGTTGAAGAAAAGTCGAGATTCTGGAACCTGTTTCCGGGCTTCCCTAAACAAGTTTCGTTCCTCGGTTGCTGCATCAATTTGGCCGAGCGCCGAATGGGCGACACAGCGTGCATAGTGGCACATTGCACTTGATACGCAGTACAGCTCGGGATCATCGGGTAGAGGGCTATCAAGAATTTCCTGCCATTTGCCGAATCGAACGAGTACATGCATGAAGGTCGAATGGTAGCCTTCCAGCGTTACTGCCATGTGCGGTCGCTCCACTGCGAGCAGCTCAGCTGACAGGGTTGCGGTCAGGGTTCGTGCTGCCTGAATCGCTGGCTCAAACTGCCCGGCAAACATGCTGGCATACATCATCATATGTAAGTCGTGGCAAATGTTGGTCGTATAAAAGTTGTACGGCCCTGCATACTCAACATATTGCTCATCTACTGTGATGGCTTTTCTGCTGACCCTGATGGCGTCTTCATACTGACCGCAGATCACGTAAATATGTGCCGGCATGTGCTGTAGGTGGCCGACATCCGGACACAACTCGAACAGCTGATCCGCTGCTTTGAGTGCGCGTTCGGGTGTTGGCGACATTTCCAGCGCGTGGATGTACATGTGCAAAATGCCAGGATGTGGTGCATCACCGCATTCCAGAATCAGGTCAAGGCCCGTGTCCAGTAGAGCTAATGTTTCCAAGGTGTCGGCCGCAGTGGCAGGTTCTCCCCGGTCGATATCCCATAATTTCCACGGGGTGCGCGTCATCATTGCCTCAGCAAATAGAGCGATAACGTCAAGGTCTTCTGGAAAATCCGCATGGACAGCCCGCATCGCGTCTGCGTACGCGTCATCCCATTTGCTAAATTCTTCCGTACTGACAACTTGATTGGAGGGGTAACGCTGAGAAAGTGCATAAATGAGTGCTTTTTCGACTGGAGTTGTGTTATCTGACAATTTAAGAGCTTGTTGCACGGCGGGGTAACAATTCAGAACCATATTTTCTGCTTCGTTTTCGCTCAGAAAGCACCATGGCAGGTTGTAGAAAGGGCCACTTGCAAGGGCGATCCCCCAGTGGGCAATCGCACAAGTGGGGTCGATCTCAACAGCCCTGCGAAAACAGATTGCGGCCTCTTCATGATTAAACCCATAGACCCAAGCAAGTCCTCGATCGAACCAAGTTTGTGCCTTTGGTTTCGACGTAGAAATCGGGCGGGAATATTCACCTAAATAGAACGGATAGGTCACAAACTTCCTCGATTAGGAAATTTAAAAATTAGAGAGTTGAGTATACTCTTGGATAAACAAGCAGGGTTTTGAACGAAGGCATTTGACGACAAGTTTTGGTACTTTTGGTGATTATTTTTCGGATCCCTCTATCTGTCGGCGGCCGGGTGCTACTAGCGGGCCTGCTGCTGGTCGCTATCCAGGCTCTAGTTGCTGCCGAACAAAAGATCGGCAGTTTCGATGGAGTCAAGCGCACGACTCACCCAGCATGGTTCAAAGAGAGCTTTCTCGACTTTGAAGAGGACATTGCAGAAGCCGCGGCACAGGGCAAACGGCTTGTACTGTATTTCTACCAGGATGGTTGTCCCTATTGCAGTGCCTTAATACAGCATAATTTCGGCCAACGGGATATCGTCCAGACTACACAGGCCTATTTTGATCTCGTCACACTCAACATGTGGGGAGATCGAGAGGTGGTACAGGTTGGCGGCCAGTCCTTTACCGAGAAAACACTGGCTCAGGCCTTGAAGGTACAGTTCACGCCCACGCTGTTTTTTTTCAACGAGGCGGGTAGGGTTGTATTACGGGTGAACGGTTACTATCCGCCCGATGTGTTCCGGGGTGCTCTGGAATATGCACATACCCATTCCGACCAGTCCGGCAGCTTCAATGAATTTATAGCCAGCCGGTCTGGCAGTAGCGCTGAGAGCGGTACACTTCACAGCGAGGTGTTTTTTGTCCCACCACCGTTCGATCTAAGTGCAAGAGACGGCCGGCCGCTGGCGGTGTTCTTTGAGCAGTCCCGCTGCCTTGAGTGCGATACTTTTCATCGGAAGGTACTGGTGCAGCCTATCGTGCGCAGCCAGATCGAGAAGATGACGGCGCTGCAGTTGGACTTATGGTCGGACACCCCGATCGTCACCCCAGACGGTCGATCTACCACGGCCCGGGAATGGGCCGCGGAACTGGGTGTGGGCTTTGCCCCCACAGTGGTGTTATTTGACGCTTTGGGTGAGGAGGTCGTGCGTCTGGAAGCTGTATTTCGAACTTTCCATACCCAGGGGATTTTTCGTTATGTACTCGAGCGAGCCTACGAGCAGCAGCCGAGCTTTCAGCGTTACCTCTCCGTACACGCCGACCACCTCCGGGAACAGGGGTACGATGTGAATATCTGGAGTTATGACAGACCTGTTTCCCGTGACGGTATAGCAATCGTTCCGGACTGACTAAAGCGGGTAGGGTAATCAGTCGTGGTTACACGACGCGGGCAGCTTTCAACTCAGCAACAGCCACTTCATCGTAGCCCAGTTCAGAGAGAATCTGCCCGGTGTGTTCACCCAGGGTAGGTGGACGACAGCGGATCTCGCCTGGCGTGCGCGATAGTCGCACGTGGGTCTCGGTAATCGGGGCAAGAGCAGCAGCACCTGGATATTCAATCTCTTTGAAGAAACCAGCATCACGAACGTGAGGGTCCTGCAAGGTTTCGGATGGTTTATAGATATGCCCAACCGGGATTCGTGCCTCTTCCAGAGCCATGATCGCTTCCTCCCTGCTCAGTTCGGCGCACCATCGCTGCATTCGCTCAGAGATCACCGCGCCATTATCACCGCGCGACATATCATCGGTAAAACGAGAGTCGGAAAGCCATTGTTCCTCCTCACCCATAAGCCGCGCCCATCTTTCAAATAGAGGCTGACCAATGACTTGCACGATGATCCATTCGTCATCCTTGCAGCAGAACGCGTCCGACGGGGCAGCTATCTGTCCACGATTACCGGTTCCGATCCGGTCTGGCTGGACCATTGCCTGCTCAACCAATAACGCATTATTGAACGCCAGCGCGGTACCCAGAAGCGTGCCCTCAACAATCTGGCCCTCACCCGTCTTGTCGCGATGGATCAACGCAGCCAGGGTGCCAAAAGCAGCACCTGATGCAGTACCGTAGTCGACCCAAGGCGTATAAGCCTTCATCGGCTTGTCCGGATTCCCGGTCAGATGCATCATGCCGGACATTGCCGCCGCGACGCCGTCGAAGCCCACCCGGTGGCTGTAGGGGCCAGTCGAGCCAAACGCGGAAACGGCGGTCAAAATAATATCGGGCTTGATCGTACTCAGGCTTTCATAATCCAGCCCCATTGTTTTAAGCGTGGGGGCCGGCAGGTTGGCGATCACGACATCAGCAGTAGCGACCAACTTGCGCACAATTTCACGGCCCTGGGGTTTCATTGGATTCAGCGTTAACCCAAGTTTGTTCCGGTTCATCTGGAGGAACATGGCGCCGACGCTATATTCACCGTCGGCACCCTCACCGACAGGAATGGTATAACGGTCTTCACTGCCGTCTATTTTTTCAATTCTAATTACTTCAGCCCCCATATCAGCCAATAGCATGCCGCAGAATGGCCCTGCAATATAACGACCAAAATCAAGGATACGAATACCTTCCAGTACACTTCCCACAGCCTGTCCTCCGAAAAATCAGTCGCCGTTGTAATGTGTATCCAAAACCCAAATTGGTGCAAGCCCAGTGTGCGTTCTTGGGTTTGGGTAATCGGTAAATATGAATTTCAACGCTCCCTGTGCAAGGGTACTACGTCGGGGACTACATTACCCAGAATTGCGCCGTGACCCGGTTGAGCCAGACAGGAGACACTTTCGGGTTAGCAATGACATTTAATGCTTCGTTTCCCCCGAATTTGGGGTATCCTTTTGAGCGGAGAAAGGTTCCTCACCCGATACTCAGGTAAGCATGAGATGACAGTGTTGGTTGCTGGAGAGCGCTTTGTAGGGATAAATACCACTGTTGGCCTTGAACCGCTCGGGATGGTGCAGGAAAGTACGCGGTATCTGGTCAAAGTATTTTTCCAGAGCGCGCGACTGATCCGCGCGGGCACTTCGTGTACGGTTGAATTTCCCTAGCAACAATCCATCGTGCTTCGGCACGTTAATGGAAGCGTTTCCAAAGAGATAGGGCGCTGGGAAATTTAGCGGCTGCAGATCCTTCCCCGATGCCTATTCCAGCAAATCTAGTAGCCGGTTCTGCAGGTCCGGCGATTAATTCAACTCAACCCTCCCACGCTTGAACTTACTTCGCACCCAGGCCGGTCTGGGTTGCGTTGACCAGACAGGCCATGTTGCCATAGGGATGCTTGTTTTCATGCATCAGCTGGTGGGCATGTCCAATTTCATCAAAGTTATACGTGTTCGATAAACAGGGGTCGACCTTAGCTGAGATAATTAGTTCGTTTACCGCTGCTGCCTGTTGATCATTGGCAAGGTGACTGCCCTGGAATCGTTTCTGCATCATCCAGTGATAGCGCAGGTCCAGTGTCACGTTGTAGCCGGTGGTGCCGGCGCAGATCACGATCATACCCCCCAGATCGCAAACGAACCCGGATGTCGGCAAGGTTGATTCCCCGGGATGCTCAAACACGATCTTCGGGTTCTTGCGTTCACCGACTGCATCCCAGATCGCCTTGCCAAAACCGCGAGCCCCCTTCATCCAAGTACCCCATTCCTTGCTGGTCGTGTCAGGCATTGGTCCCCAGTGATCGAATTCATTGCGGTTGATGACGCCAACGGCACCCTTGTCCAGACAGAACTGGCGTTTTTCCTCGTCAGAGACTACGGCCACAGCCTGGCCACCTTGGGCAGTGACGATCTGCAGAGCCAGAGACCCAAGCCCTCCAGCCGCGCCCCAGACCAGGACCACGTCGCCATCCTCGACAATATTGGGCGACCACCCCATAAGCATGCGGTAGGCGGTCGAGGCGCAAAGCATATAACAAGCAGCCTGTTCCCAAGTGAGATGTGGGGGTTTGACCTGACATTGATGCGATTGCGCTAGGGCGAACTGGCAATAGCTGCCGTAGTTCGTTTGATACCCCCAGATTCGAGTTGAGGGTGCAAGCATTGGATCTTTACCGGACAGTACCCAGGGGTCATCCGGTGCCCACCACCCCGAATGCACAACCACCTCATCTCCAACCGCGACGTTACTGACCTCCGAACCCACCGCCCAAACGATACCAGCACAATCGCTGCCGCCGGCATGAAAGTCTTCCGGTTCACCCTTTTTCTGGCGATCGGCGATGACGTCGACCGGATAGCCCAGTGCCGCCCAGACGTTGTTGTAGTTGATGCCGGTGGCCATGGTGTAAACCAGCACATCTTGGGGCCCGATGTTGGGAACGGGTAGGATCTCGCGTTGCCAGGCATCTTTGGGTTCACCAAACCGGTCTTGGCGGACACAGAATGCGTGCATATTTTCAGGCACAACACCGAGCGGCGGTTTCTCTCCGAGCTCATAAATCTTCTCGGCCTGGGATGTATTAGAGGTGCTTTTTGAGTCCATTATCGGGATCCGTGGTTGATGTTCTGGTCAACAAATGTCACAACAGCAATCTGGTAAGAACGAACGATGGCTGAAAATTGGTAGAGCCAAGTTTATAGGTCTGTCGTTTGCTGTGTCTACGCTCTACTGGATATGCCGGGCGGCGAAAGCTATTGCTCGACGAACAAAGCCGGCAGCCACCCCTATGCTGCATGGGTGCGTTTCCTAAGTTTCGTGGCTGATTGGAGTCCTGATCTTTTTTGGCCTGGGTTTCAATGGACCTGACTGATTTCAACCTTTTACGCTTATCCAATACAATCTTTCTGTCAATGTGTTCAATTAAGTTGCCAGGGAAAATAAGACATGTTCAAGGCAAGAATGACGGCACTTCGAGAACGGCTCACCGAATCCGGAATTAATGTCGCTCTCATTACGGACGACGACAGTGTCTATTATTACAGCGGTTATTACGACTATCTGCACATGGATTTCGGCCGCCCCACTCTGCTGGTTGTGAGTGTCGACGGCGAAAGCGTGCTGATTACCCCATCGATGGAAAAGGAGATGGCCCAGTCAGCTGCGGTTGTCGACCGTATAGAACTGTGGAACGACGGCATGGGCAACGAATGGCGGGAAGCGCTGCCCGGTTTCCTTGAAGGTACGGCCAGGATTGGGATTGAACCGGATCTGATGCCCCCGGTAGTGCGCAGTTATGTTGATACTCTGGTCAATCCAGACCGCCTCACCGACCTGATGCCCCTGGTCAGCGAGATGCGGATGATCAAGTCATCCGACGAGCTGCAGATCGCTCGCCACGCCGGGGAAGTTGGTATCGCTATGATGGGCGCCGGCCGCAGCGCGATCGGTGAGGGCGTACCGGAATACGAGGTTGCGCTTTCCGCTACTCAGGCCGGTACCCGCAAGGCGGCCGAACTACTGAAGACGCATTACAGTGACAAGCGTATGTCGCCGAGCATTCACTTCATGCAGATCATGGCATCGGGCAAAGAAATGACCATGACTCACCATCGAGCCAGTACCAAGGAATTAAAGTACGGCGAACCAGTCTTCCTGTGCTTTTGCGGAATGACAAATTTTCACCGCTTCAAGCTGGGTTTTGACCGTACTTTCTGGCTGGGAGAAATCACCGACACCTCACAGGAGTCAGCCTACCAGACAGCGGTTGACAGTCAGGCCGCAGCGCTTTCCGTATTGGGGCCAGGTGTTGCTGCCGAGGAGGTTCACCGAGCCTACGCAGAGGTAATCCAAGCCGCGGGCTATGAGTATCCGTTCCGCTGTGGCCGCGCGACCGGTTTCAGTTTTCTCGAAAGCCCACAACTCGTATTCGGTGACAAGACCGTGTTGCAGCCGGGGATGGTGTTCGCCGTCGATGGCTCGGTTACGGTACCCGGCAAGTTTCGGGCCCAGGTTGGAGATAGTTTTATTGTTACCGATACTGGCTATGAGCAGATCACCACGCATCCCAATTCCCTTGCAGAAGTAACCATCTAACAAAGGCTTTGTATATGCTTAAGCCGGTCGACAAGCTGGGTTTTGGTTCGTTGTGTAAATGCTAATTGATGAAGATGAAATTTCGATGATCAGTCAAACATATGATGTTGTGATCGTCGGCGGTGGCGCTGTCGGCAGTTCTATTGCTTACCACCTGGCGGCTGAACCTGCTTTTGACGGAACCGTGTTGGTCGTAGAGCGCGATCCTACCTACCAAAAGTGCTCTACTGCACTTTCCTGGGCCGGTATACGGCAACAGTTTTCAACGCCGGAATGCATCGCGATGTCCGGTTACGGATTTGAGTTTTATCGCAATGCACCGGCCTGGCTCGCTGTTGGCGATGATGCGCTGGACCTTGGGTATGTCGAAAATGGTTATCTGCTGCTGGCAGATGAAACCAAACGTGAACAAGCCAAGGCGAACTATGACCTTCAGAGTGGTTACGATGTGGCGGTGGAGTGGTTGGAAACTGACCAGGTTGCCGATCGTTTCTCCGAGATCAATGTCGATGGCATCAGCGCCGCCACATTTGGTTATCGCAATGAAGGCTGGATTGAACCCATGAGCTTGTTGAACGGACTCAAACGCAAGGCGCGTCACCTCGGCGTGCACTATGCGAATGACGAGGTTGTCGATTTACTCCAGAAAGATACGCAAGTCCAAGGTGTGGTGCTCAAGGAAGGTGCTCAGATCAGATCGCAATGGGTAGTGAATGCCGCAGGGCCCCGTGCATCGAGCATTGGTGCAATGGCCGGGATCGAACTGCCTATCAGGCCACAACGATTGGTAACATTTGTGTTCGACTGCCAACGAGCAGTCAAGCATTACCCACTTACCCTAGATGTTTCCGGAGTCACCTTTCGCCCCGAGGGGTCTGGCTACTTGGCCCTTCTTGCTCCTGGCCCCGACGAGAACCCCTGGAGTTTCGACTTTGATATTGACTATACGGTGTTCAACAGACGGGTCTGGCCGGCACTTGCCCATCGGATACCTGCTTTCGAAGCCATAAAACTCAAAAGCGCCTGGGCCGGACACCTTGCCATTAACTGTTTTGACCATAATGCCTTTCTCGGTGCTCACCCAACGGTGAATGGGTTGTTGTTTGCCAATGGTTTTAGCGGTCATGGCTTGCAACATTCCCCCGCCACAGGCCGTGCATTGATGGAACTTATCGTTTTTGGGGGTTACCGTAGTCTCGACCTGTCTCGCTTGGGTTTACAGCGCCTGCTCGATAACCAGCCCATTCGGGAGAACATGGTGTTCGGGGCCTTGTAACGATCCACCACGCCGTCCGTTGGAAGGTAGTGGGTAAGAAATCGTAGAGGTGACAGGTAGTGGGTGGCAAATTACCGGGAAGTCACTCTGGACTGGGCAAGAGCGAGGGCTTATTCTTTCTATACGTTTAATAAGGCACGAGGAAGCACACGATGGCGATTAGAGAATGGTCACTTGAGGGAGAATACATCGAGTTTTGTAGCTGCGATTTCGGTTGCCCTTGCGAATCCATGGCGCCCCCGACCCGGGGCGAATGCACCGGCGCGGTGGGTTTCAAAATTAACAAGGGCGAATGCGATGGCGTCAACCTGGATGGTTTGGTCGTCGTCGCCACCTTCTATTTTCCTCGCGCCATACATCATGGTGACGGGCACATGCAGCCTATCCTGGAGAGTCGTGCCACCGACGAGCAGCGCGATGCGTTGTTCTATATCCTGACCGGTGAAGATCAGCCAGTTGGAACTATGTTCCAGATCTTCAGCGTGATCATCGAGCATCCCCACGAGCCGATATTCACCGAAATTGGATGGGACTGGGACATTAAGGCTCGGCGCGCACGTATCGACGTACCCGGCGTATTGCGCACCGAGGCGCAACCCATACTGAATCCGGTCACGGACACTGAGCAACGGATTATCACGACGCTGCCCGACGGCTGGGTGTTTCACGAAGCAGAAGGGGCTGACGGTGCAGCCAAAGGCATCGGTGACATCAAGTTTGACTTCACCTCCCGGCACAGCTCACTGTCCTACGTGGCGTGGGACCGGAACGGCTTAAGTTTGGACCTCAATGAGGCCCGCCGCCGCTTCCCACTCGCCGGTTAGCGCGCTAATAATTTGGTGGCAGTCGTTTTCGATCTGGAGTCTGTGCTCCGACGCGATCGCCTCGTGGTGGTGATCGCACTGGTCGCAGTGATCGCGCTGAGCTGGGCCTACGTACTTGCCGGCGCCGGTATGGGCATGAGTGCCTTCGAGATGACCCGGATGACCCAGCCGGTGGGCGTGAGCGACTCGGCCCAACCCAGCATGCAGGGGCTGTCGACCGGAGACAAGGCCATCGGCGGTATGATGGACAACCGCGGCTGGACGGTTGGTTATACCACCGTCATCTTTTTTATGTGGCTGTTCGCCCGCATGATGCGCAAGGAAAAGAACAAAGGTGCACCTTACGTGCCGACGGGCGTATTTGCGCTCGGCTATGTGATCATGTGGGCGGCCTTCAGTGCCATTGCTACTGGTGCCCAGTGGGGACTGGAAGCTAGCGGCCTCCTGTCCGGCATAATGGTGGGCACCAGCGCCGTGCTGGGCGCGGGGTTACTCATCGCAGCGGGTGTCTGGCAGCTCACACCCTGGAAGAATGCGTGTCTCAGGCATTGCCGCTCACCTATCGGCTTTCTTTCTGCGCACTGGCGGCCGGGGCGCACCGGCGCTTTTAGGATGGGCCTGGTGCACGGCGCATTTTGCTTGGGTTGTTGCTGGTTCCTCATGGCCTTGCTGTTCTACGGCGGCGTCATGAATCTCTACTGGATAATCGGGCTTGCACTCTACATC
>LUSG01000078.1 GCA_001629395.1 Gammaproteobacteria bacterium REDSEA-S15_B12
GGTTTTGACAGGCGAACTGGACGGTGGGTGCAGCCCGCGGCTTAATCGCTTCATTGCCGGTGAACTGGGGCAGTCGGAACTTGTTGTTCTCGATGGGTTGAAACACTCGATCCTGATGGAGGCACCCGACCGGGTGGCTTTGCCGCTGAAGGCGTTTCTACTTAAGCACTGTTGATACGCTGGTTGTCGCTGATGGTGTCGATTTTTGAAAGGTTTATGCTGTGAGAAAACGGCTGAACTGAGCGGTTTTATCAGTATTGTTGGCCTATGCTGGGTGCAACGTACCATTGTGAACGCTCGGGGTCATTGGTTAGTCCATATGAGACGTGGTTGAACCTGTCGGTGTCGAGGAGTAGAGTCCGCCGTTCCCTCTGCGGTTTGTTTGCACAATCCCGTTGTTTAGCTATCTACGAAGCGTTTCTATGAGCGAAGATCAAGCCGCCAGCCTAAACCGGCCACGGCACATTGTTCTCAATTCACACCCGACCGGTGATCAGTCACCGATCGAGCTGAACTGGGGTGCGGTTAATGCTGCTGATCGTGGGCCCGTTGTGACGAACCTTACCGGCGATGGCTGCCATAATGCCATCGGTACGCATTCCGGGTCGTACAGCATTTACCGCGCGCTGGCTGTAGCAGCAGGAGCACTAGACCCTTCGCATCGGCCGGATCTTACGAATACGGCACCGGTGGCCCATATTGGACCGCACCCGCAATGGTCTGATGCCAGTCGTATCGTTTCGATGGACCCATACGGACATCTTGTAGTTCAGTGTTTTCAGGACCAGATAGACGACGGGATAGACGTTCGCCCCAGCATTGCTGTAACGCGTGCCAGGTTATCGCTGCCGGAAGTGGTTCACGGCAGGCAGCAGAGCCTCCAGACGGATGGGCAGGTACTGCTTGAAAGCGGTGAGATCAATGTCACCAAGATTGCCATTGAGCCAGTCTGGTATCTGCCCGGTGTGGCAGAACGATTTAGAATCAAGGAGTCGGAGTTGCGGCGCATCCTGTTTGAGCAAACAGGTGGTATGTTCTCTGATCTTGTTACCCGTAGCGACCTCAAAATCTTCCTGCCACCAATCGGTGGTGCGACCCTGTATATTTTTGGTAATCCGGAATACCTGACCGACAATAGCCGTAGGTTGACCTGTCGAGTACATGACGAATGTAACGGATCAGATGTTTTTGGTTCAGATATCTGTACCTGCCGGCCGTACCTTGTTCACGGTATAGAGGAATGCGTGCGCGAGGCACAAAATGATGGTGTGGGCCTGGTTGTCTATAACCGCAAGGAAGGACGTGCCCTGGGTGAGGTCACGAAATTCTTGGTCTACAACGCACGTAAACGACAGGACGGCGGTGATCGTGCTGATGCGTATTTTGAGCGTACCGAATGTGTCGCCGGCGTCCAGGACGTACGATTTCAGGAGCTGATGCCCGACGTGCTGAACTGGCTTGGTATCAGTCGGATCGATCGTTTCATTTCCATGAGCAATATGAAATACGATGCGGTCACCGCGCAGGGTATTGATATCGGGCAGCGTGTGTCCCTACCGGACGATCTGATTCCCGAAGATGCCCAGGTCGAGATGGAGGCCAAAAAAGCCGCAGGCTATTACACACCGGGGGAGGTACCCGAGATCGATGACCTCGCAAAGACGCGCGGCCGTCACATCGAAGGCTACTGACAGCGAGTCTCTGGCCGCATTGCTTAGTGCTGCTGCCGTACGACAGCGCTGTCGCTGGTTTTTTGAAGCTGCTCGGGCTGGCACACTCAAGCACTTTGTTTATGATGATTCCATGCTCGATGACTGTGTGCAGGTCGTGGCACAGGAAACCCTTACCAACTATCCCGACCTGGTTGTCCCTTACCATAGCCGCTGGCGACACTTTGAAACCCCAACGGGCGATCTGAGCAATGTGTTGCTGAAGTATGTTGGTGCCTCGGATCAAGATCGTTGCCGTGCTGAGTTGGATCTCGTATTTGTCAGCGTGCTGCTGGATGCCGGTGCGGGCGGCCGCTGGCAGTATCGTGATGACGATACTGGCATGGTCTACCGCCGCTCCGAGGGGCTTGCCGTCGCCAGCATCAGAATGTTTGTCGCGGGATTGTTTTCATCGGATCCGGCATCGCCCTGCCAAGTTGATTCAGACGCCCTGATCGCACTCGATGGAGATGGCCTAGAACGTGGTTTTAAGACCGATGACGACAACTCCCTGCCTGGTCTGGCGGAGCGGACGTTACTGCTTAATCGTCTTGGTGGGGTACTCGCCGAGTCATCGGCCACCGGCTTGTGTCGACCTTCTGACTTGATCCTGGACAATTTGGGTGAACGGGTTGTAACGGCGGAGCATTTACTGGCAGTGGTCCTGGATCATCTCAATCCTATCTGGCCACACGGACGCATAGAAGACGGCGTTGCACTGGGTGATGTTGGGTATCATCCCTTGGCAAGCTCGGCTGAAGAGTTTCCTGGGTTGGTGCCATTTCACAAGCTCAGCCAGTGGTTGACCTACTCCCTAATCTAACCGCTGGTCCGGGGAGGGATAGAGGTGTGCGAGCTCAATGGTCTGACCGGGCTGGCCGAATATCGCAATGGTGGATTGTTCGTGGATTGTGGGGTTATTCAGCCAGACAAGGCTATATTGGCTCATCAGCCGCTGGATGTTGCATCAGAAATCGTGGTGGAGTGGCGCGCGCTAACCGTTGCTTTGCTGGATGAAATGGTAGTGCGTGTTCGGCGGCAACTAGCGGTGAACGAAGATGACTTCCCACTGGCCTGCCTGCTTCAGGGGGGCAGTTGGTCAGCCGGCCGCCGCCTGGCTCAGCAGCTTCGCCCAGATGGCTCGCCGCCGCTGCGACTGCACATGACGGGCACCGTGTTCTAGAATCAGTCAGGATACAACTGCGAGGCACGATGCATGGACAGCCAAATTACGATAGTCGACCATCCGCTGGTACAGCACAAACTCACCCTCATGCGGGACAAAGAACAGCCTACGGCTTATTTTCGGCAGCTGTTACGGGAAACTGCGCTGCTACTTGCGTACGAGGTGACCCGCGACTTGCCGTTGGAGACCAAACGGGTTGAGACGCCGATCGAGGTTATGGATGCCCCGGTTCTGTCAGGAAAGAAACTGTGTTTTGTCTCGGTCTTGCGTGCAGGTAACGGGCTGCTGGAGGGGATGTTGGACCTGTTGCCATCTGCCCGGGTGGGACACGTTGGACTTTATCGTGACCCCGAAACACTCGAAGCTGTGGAATACTATTACAAGGTCCCGCAGGACATCGCCGAACGTCTGGTCATTGTTGTTGATCCCATGCTGGCGACGGCAAATTCCGGAATTGCCGCAGTGGACCGCCTCAAGCAGGGCGGCGCCCGGCAACTCAAATTTGTCTGTTTGCTGGCGGCACCGGAGGGTGTAGCAGCCTTTACTGCGGCACATCCGGATGTGCCACTCTACACGGCTGCGCTTGATCGAGAGTTGAACGATCACGGCTATATCCTGCCCGGTCTAGGCGATGCCGGTGACCGCATTTACGGAACGCGCTGACCAGAGGTCCGTTATCTATTGTCTGTGTTAATGACCCGCTGTACTGCCGCCGTCGATCGGTAGTGCTGAACCGGTAATAAAAGCTGCGTCGTCGCTGGCAAGATAGGCGATGGCTTTTGCAATTTCGCCCGGTGTACTCATTCTTTTAAGCGGTGCATAGTCGATGATTGCCTGTTCCTCTGAATTCGGGTCATCCGCCTGGTCAATGATATCGCGCCGGACCATATCTGTGTCGACATATCCCGGGCATACACAGTTGACGCGAACTGATGGTGCCAGTTCCAGTGCCATGGCACGAGTCAGGTTTACGACACCACCCTTGGATGCACAGTACACCGTCAATCCGTTCTCACCCATAAGTCCCGCGTCCGAGGCCAGGTTGACGATATTGCCTTCTGAGTCACGCAAGTAAGGCAGTGCAGCACGCATACAGAAAAATGTGCCCTTAAGGTTGGTGTCGATCGTGGCGTTCCATATCGCCTCGTCAGATGCCTCTACGGGTAGAAAGTAGGCAACCCCGGCCGAGTTGACCAGAATGTCCAGACCACCGAGACCTTTTGCAGCAGCTTCCACAACTGACACACAACCTGCAGCTGTTCCGACGTCACCGCTGGCAGCGATAAGTTGGTCGCCGCCGCCCAGTTGTTCAATTCCCTCGGCCGTCGAGGCGACCGTGCGGCCATTGATGGCCACTCGAGCACCGGTACTGAGGAAGTGCGCTGCTGTTGCATAGCCGATACCGCGCGACGAGCCGGTCACCAAGATTCGTTTGCCTGAGAACGCCATAGTGTGTTCCTGTATGTCTGGTTAGAAGGCGATATACACGCTCTGACTGTGATCACAGTGCCAATGGCCATGGATACAGTCGTTGATAAATAGAGGTACAATTTTCACGGGGATGGCATGAAAAGGGAAGAGGTCGAGGCCCCCGACATCACTTTAAAGGCGTTATTGGCGCGAACGGCGCTAGAGGATTCGTTCAATGAGTTATGACCCGTTGCGCTCCATCAGTCCTGGTGAAGGACTGGATCATGTTGATTCCTATTGGGCTGCCACAGCCGGCCCGTCACCCGGGGATGACGGGCGCCTTCAATCACCGATAGAGACCGATGTTGCCATCATTGGTGGTGGTTACACCGGTCTGAGTTGTGCGTTTCATTTGGCCAAGCGCTATGGCGTTCGCCCCGTGGTGCTGGAGGCCAATCGACCTGTCTGGGGGTGCAGCGGGCGAAATGGCAGTTTTGCCGGGCCGGCATTAGGCCGCGTCTCACTCAGCGAGTGGGCGGCTCGTTGGGGGGAGGCTGGCGCACGCTCACTCTGGGCTGAGGCGGTGAGCGCAGTAGAGACAGTTCGTTCGCTGATCAAGGAGGGAAATATCGATTGTGATCTTCAGCCTGACGGGCGAATGCGTGTGGCTCACGCCCGCTCTACGGTCAAGAAACTGGAGGAAGATGCCAGTGCTCTGCGCAGTTTTGGTGCTGAATTTGAGATGCTCACCCCCTCAGAGATTGGTGAAAAACACTTCAAGGGGAAAGAAGCTTATGCTGCGCTGCGCACGACTTACGGTTTTGTGCTTCACCCGTTGAAACTGGGTTACGGTATTTTACGCATGGCGCGTGAAGCGGGTGTCACAGTACATTCGGCTTCTCCGGTATTGAACTGGAGTAAGCAAGGACAGACACACTGCCTCGAAACACCCGATGGCAAGGTATACGCAAAGCGAATCGTGTTTGCGACCAATGGCTATACCAACGAACGGTTACATCCCACACTGGGTTCCCGGTTGCTACCGGTGTTGTCGAACATCGTGGTCACGCGACCAATGACTGAAGCCGAGGTCGGGGAGAGTAACTTTGTGACCACCGATTCGATCAGTGACACCCGAAAGTTTCTCAATTATTTTCGTCGGCTGCCCGATGGCCGTGTAATGCTCGGCAGTCGGGGCCCGATTCGAGAAAGTGGCAGTGCGCCTCATCGTGACCGACTGTTGCAGATCATCCGACGAAAATTCCCAGCACTGCGTTCGATTAGTGCCGACTACTTCTGGGGGGGCTGGGTTGCGCTGACGCCCGATTACATGCCCCATGTCGGGCACGCCGAGGATGATCCGACGGCGTTTTATGCCATGGGCTATTGCGGGAGTGGCGTGTCAGCGGCCAATCAGGCAGGACGCCGATTGGCGGAATATTTGGGAGAAAGCAAACCCGTTCCGGTCCAGCTCAATGCACAGCCCCCACGCTATCCTTTGGCCCGGTTCAGACGGGTGGGCCAGGTAGCAGCCTTTCAGTGGTACAGCTTGAGTGATGCGCTGACCTGACAGCTCAGATACAAAAGCACATCGTTCTGCCGGGCAATAACACCGTGACTTGCCGATATGGACTGCAACAATTCAGGGGTCGAAATGTGATTCCGAAGCGCCGTGGGTAACCGGAATATCGGCGAGCGCAAAAGGATTTATGCCGTCGACGCAACCGATGTTTACCCCATACTGGGTAGGGTCTGACCGTCGCTGATGATGGGTATAAACACCACAGGTTTGGCAGAAATAGTGTTTGGCGGTATTGGTATGCCATTGGTACAAGGCCAGGTTGTCAACGCCTGCGATGAGCTTAAACTTGTCAAGTGGTATGCCACCCATAATCGTACCCCGCCGCCGGCAGAGTGAGCAGTCGCACCGGTTCAATGCCAGAAACCCTTGACCAAGATCGATCTCAAACTGGACTTTTCCGCAATGACAGCTTCCGGCCTTTATTTCACCCATGATGTATTCACCAGATCGGATTGAGAACATGCGATGATAGTCCTTTGCCCATTCACATGTTTTGACGGTGGCACACTATTAACCCGTGCAGGTCGCCAGCCGCAGGCTGCTGTTGGCGCTAATGCACGAATTAGCAGGTAAAGTTTGCACACAATAAGCGAAAAACTGGGGTACAGCGGCTTGTTGCTGGTGTTGTCCACGCTGCTGTGTGCGGGAGGCTGTGCAGGTACGGCGTGTCGCTGTGCGGATCAACAGCTCATCACAAAAGAAAAAAAGGAAAGTGATGACGCACCGCGCGTGCGTATCGTGTTGCCCGCTTCCGGCTAATCCACACAATACCTATGGCCGCGAAGAAAAAACCCAGTGCCCGAACACGCAATCCAGTGGCGCGACACGCACCAAAATTCAATAAACCCGCTCGCCATCGGTTGAGAACTCGATACCAGCGCAAGCCCCGTGACAATGATCCACTTGAAACATGAATCAAAAAAACAAGATGGTCTTTAAATCGTTAGAATTTACGATTGACTACCACGCAACGGTTGGACGATACGAGAATCTCACATGACCGAATTACTTTGGCAACTCAGTGCCTGCGACATCGTACGGGGTATTCACAACAAGACATTTTCCTGTGAAGAGGTGATGCAATCCGTCGTGCAGCGGATCGCAGAGCGCAACGGTTCAATCAATGCCATCGTCTACGACTATTCAGATGAAGCCGTAGTACAGGCCCAAGAGGCCGACCGGGCACTGTCATCTGGATCTGTAGTGGGGCCCCTGCACGGTGTGCCGGTCACCATAAAATCCAACATCGACGTGAAAGGTCAACCCACACCGAACGGAGTACCGACATATAAGAATGTTATTGCAACCGATGATTCACCCGTTGTCCGAAACCTGAAAGAAGCGGGCGCGATTATTGTCGGGCGAACCAACACGCCGGAATTCTCCATGCGGCTCACTACCGATAATCCACTTAATGGCCGGACGTACAATCCATGGCACGACGATGCCTGCCCTGGCGGTTCATCGGGTGGTGCCAGCGCTGCGGCTGCCGCGGGTTTTGGGCCAATACACCATGGCAACGATATCGGTGGGTCATTGCGTTACCCGGCATCGTTCTGTGGCCTTGCAACCGTAAAGCCGAGTTTTGGTCGGATCGCGAACTTTGTGCCATCAGCCATGCCGCCGGAGCGGGGGATACTGGCCCAGTTGATGGCTGTACAGGGCGCAATCTGCCGGCAAGTGTGTGATGTGCGCCTGGCAACTCGGATTATGGCTGCACCCGACGCACGTGATCCGTTCTGGGTGCCGGTGCCGTTTGACAACTGGCCCGACGAGGGGCCAATCAAGGTCGCTGTGACTCGGGAAACATATGGTTATCCGATCCACCCTGACCTGGTTACCGGTATTGACCGTGCTGCGGGTTTCCTGAGTGATGCGGGCTATCAGGTAGAAGAGGTAACCACGCCGTCAATCGAAGACGCAGCCCAAGGCTGGTTTGACCTTCTCGGCAGTGAGCTCGAAGCTTTTATGATGCCACTGGCAAGAGAATATGGCAGTTCGACGATTCAGCAGATTTTTGAATGGTATTTCGAGATGGGCGAGGTCGCCGATGCAGAGCACTATCGTGTGGGCATCAAAGAACGCACCACAATGACCCGCGAATGGAACATTTTTCTGGATGAGTATCCGTTGGTCTTGACGCCTTACTTTATGCAGCCGACTCCTACCTGGGACTGTGATGCAAAATCTTTCGAACAAACAAAGGATGTGTTCCGGGCTGCGATGTACAGTACCGGCACTAACTTTCTCAGCTTGCCAGCGGGCGTCGTGCCGATAGGCTTGGTCGAATCTTTACCGACGGGTATCCAGGTTGTAGGCCGTCGCTATCGGGAGGATCTCATCCTTGATGCGATTGAGGCCATCGAAAACCGTGTGGGTATACTTACCCACCAGCTCTGGGCCCAAGAAGAATGAGATTCCACTGAGAGACTGTTCACCCAGTTCGCGGTATTACTCAACAGCATCTAGCACCTGAGTCTCAAACTTTGCCGGCGACGTAAATTCGATCAGCTCGAGGTCTTCTGAGCAATCAATTTCATCGTGCACTATGCCAGGTGGTTGTAGACAACTGTCGCCAGCTTCGAACAGGTGTTCGCCATGGTCTTTATACACGAATTTGATCCAGCCTTTGAGTACAAAGAACATCTGAAAATTGAGGTCGTGGGCATGTGGGCCGGTGTGTGGAAATTGTTCAACTGGTTTTTTTACACGGATGACGTGGGCGTTGAACTGACCATGGGTCGCATCACCTATTCCGAGGTCGCGGTATTCGAAAAACGTCCGAAGACCGGTCGCCCAGGTCGAGTTCTTGGCATGACTGGTGCAGAATTTCTGTGGTTGCTGGGACATGGTCGACCTCCTTATGTTTGGGTGAATCTTTGGTTAGATGCGCTAGTACACCGATCTGCAAGTAAAGCATATTTCCGGGTCGTTGGGGCGGGTTCGTATAGCCACGATCTCTCGATCGGAACAGCCTTGAAAAAACGGTCCATGGACCGCATTTTAAAAAAAGACAGAATGTGGAAACAGACCTATGAATGCAGAAAAAAGACCTGATACAGCGAACAGATCGGTGCTACTGGTCCGTGAGGCAGTTATGACGGCATACAGCCTGACAGGCAACCTCTCATCGGCTACTGAATTGTGCGGAGAACTGGCGGATGAGGATTTGCCACAGGACATTCAGGCGATGGCCGTGTTGACCAAGTTGCACAACATTGCGATGCGACGCCCTAAACATTAGCTTCCCGGGCCAATCAATGGTTTCGATTGCCTAAATGGCGACAATGGCACCCACAGCAGCTATGTATAACGCAGGGTTGCAGCGCCCGGTAATATCTTAGTTCATACCAGCAAAGCGAGAATCAGAATGAGCGATAGATTCGTATTTCATAACTTTAAAGCAGCTCCGACGCACGTTGCGCCATTCAGTCATGCTGTTGAGTGTGATGGTTGGATTCAACTCACGGGGCAGATGCCCACGGATCCGAACGACGACAATGCAGCTTTGCCAGAAGGCGTGGCTGCACAGACCCGTCGGGTGATAAACAACCTGGTGATTGTTCTGGAAAACCTGCGCCTTGGCCTGGGTCATGTGATGTCGTGCCGCATTTACTTGACAGAGTTCGAGCGTGATTACGAAACCATGAACGAAGTCTATCGAGATTACTTTACTGAGGGTCGACTACCAGCCCGGACCTGCATTGGAGTTACGGCGCTCGCACGTGAGGCGCTGGTCGAAATCGATATGGTCGCCCGGCGGTAATAATTACCGCGCCCTAAGGCTTGTTCTTGCCCATGGATGACTTACGGTAGGAAGAACTTACCCTCTATCGTTTTAGTAGCCAGTCCCCCGACACGCACTTCGACTACTTGTCCATTGCGTGTTGAAAGTTCGCTCATGACTACACTGGGGCGTCCCATTTCATGGCCTTGCTCGCTGCGCAGTGTCAGTCTGCCGTTTTGCAGATCGCCAAGCTGGCCCGCCAGGTACAGATAGCAGCTTATAGCGCGGTTGGTGGTACCTGATGCAGCTGCCTCGGGCGTGCCAACCGCAGGGCAGAATTCCCGGCAACGGATCACAGGGCCGGTATTTTCTGCGATGGGGGTAAACAGGGCAATCGTGTCAATCGATTCGCGATGGCACAAAGCTGTGATTGCGGCAAAGTCGGGGCTTACCGTCTCCAGATCGACCACACTGCGAATGGGAACCAGTAATGATCTGAAATCGGTAATGGTCACTCTCATGTCGAGATCGTCCCTAAATTCTTCTTGGCTTATTCCCAACATCCCTGCAAGCTCTTCGGTGTGCAACACAGTGGGTTCGAATACCGCTGGGGCTAGCGACAGCAGCACCTCGGGCCGACCATCTTCACGGATGCGGATTTCGACGTCTGAAGCCACCGCCGGTGTACGCAGCGTTGTTGTTACGGTGGTTCCGTTATCAGGCACAAACCAGCCATGTTCGACCAGCCAGGTCATAAGACCCATGGTGCCGTGACCACACATCGGATATTCGGTTAAGGTTGAGAAAAATCGGACATCAACACCGTGTTCATCAATAGCGGTGATGAACCCGGTGGCTGGCGCTCCAATTTCCTGGGCGATCTGCAGCATCTGAGCGGCGGTTAGATTCTCGGCCTGGGCAATTATGCCAGCCATGCTTCCACCGAATACTGTCTCAGAAAAAGCGCGATAGAACGCAACCGGGTACTCGGCCATATTATTCTTTCATCTTGTTGGCACCGTTATTTTGTGTCGTCAACAACAGCCCAGCATTCGATCAGTAAACTCAGCTTGGCCCATAGTCCCGGACGACCTCTGCCACGCGAATCCGATAGTTAAGAAATAGCTTGCGCGTTTTTGCTTCATTCTGCGCTTGAGAGTGATCGAGTTGTTCACGCCAGTGATTAACTGCCGCCATGTTCTGCCAAGTCGAAAGTGAGACATAGTAACCTGGCTTACTGATGCTCTCGAATCGCTCCACCGATATAAATCCGTCGATCTTTTCGACTTCTTTACGAAGGATAGCAGCAAGTTCAAAGTATCGACCCTTAAGACTGTCGTCGGGCTCGAATTCAAATACAACAATCACCATGTTGTTTTCTCCTGGGCGTGCCACTGTGGCAGTAATCCTAGGATTTAGGATGTACTTTGGTTTTCATTGTAACGGCAATCGAACTGCAGATTTGGGAGGGCGTCGGTCTGTTATGCTTGCGACTCTATCCCCGACAGAAGAGGCAGATTCAGTAGCGGGTGAGTACGCCGCGTAAAACTAACGTGTTCCGGCCTGTTTATCGGCTGGGCTGGCTTGTGATCTGGAGCAGTTGGCTGGCATTTGTGCTCCTGGTGGTGCCTGCTTTGGTTTCACGCCACGATTTCTTTCACCGGTTGATACTGTATGCTCTGGCCGGTGGGGTCGCTTACTTCTTTCATCGGTTGTGGGAGTACGTCATTACCGGGCGGTCGCTGCCTCGTTGGCGGCGGCAAGGTTGACCCGGCAGAATTTATATAATCGTCCTGTAATTTGAGGCATCAGACATGGCAGAGCGGTCCTTTAAGCAGGAAGTGGAAAAACTGAGACTGGGTCCAGGCGAAGAATTTCGTGGGGAAGGGATTCTGGCGGTGACCAAAGCATTGTTGCAGTGTGGCGTAGGTTATGTGGGGGGTTATCAGGGGGCACCGATTTCACATTTGATGGACGTGCTGGTGGATGCGCAGGACGTTCTCGAGGAGTTGGATGTGCGTTTCGAGGCCAATGCATCCGAAGCGGCTGCTTGCGCCATGCTGGCAGCGTCGGTTCACTATCCGATTCGTGGTGCGGTGACCTTTAAGTCGCCGGTCGGTATTAATGTGGCCTCTGACGCCCTGGCAAACCTGTCGTCAGGTGGCGTAACCGGTGGCGCCCTCGTTGTGGTGGGTGAAGACTATGGTGAAGGCTCATCGATTATGCAGGAGCGCAGTCATGCGTATGCGACCAAGTCGCAGATCTGGCTGCTTGATCCCAGGCCGAACTTGCCCTCGATTGTGAAGGCTGTCGAAGACGGCTTCGAGTTGTCGGAAGCATCAAATACTCCGGTGATGCTTGAACTTCGCATACGGGCTTGCCATGTCTACGGCTCCTTTATGACTAAGGCCAATCGGCGCCCGACACTCAGCGTCACCCAGGCCTTAAATGAACCGAAGCGCCAGACAGATCGAATCGTGTTGCCACCCGCATCATATGCCCACGAGCAGGAGAAGATCAGCCAGCGCTGGCCAGCTGCGGTGGAATTTATTCGAAGCCGGCAATTGAATGAAGTTTTTGGAGATGCGAGTCGCAAGATCGGAGTTGTTATGCAGGGCGGAATGTATAACGGTGTGATCCGTGCCCTGCAGCGTTTGGATCTTGCCGATCTGTACGGGGAAACACGCATACCACTGTATGTTCTGAATGTAACCTACCCGTTGGTCGAGGATGAGTTTCTAGCTTTCTGTGAAGGCAAATCGGCAGTTCTGGTGGTTGAGGAAGGTCAACCGGCTTACATTGAGGATGCTATGGCAGCGATTCTCTACCGGGCCCGCAGTAACGTCCAGCTGTCCGGAAAGGATGTCCTGCCAATGGCAGGGGAGTATATCGGTCCGCATATTCTGGAGGGCGTCACCGCGTTTCTGGCGAGGTATGCCCCAGAGGAACTGCCCCCAGGGACAGAGCAGTCACAGAACAAACCCATCGTTGAACAGGTGCCCGATCTGTCCGAGACCGTGCCGGTGCGCCCGCCAAGTTTCTGCACTGGCTGTCCCGAGCGGCCACTGTTTGCTGCCATGAAAATGGTGCAACAAGAGAGAGGATCGTTGCAAGTGGCCGGCGATATAGGTTGTCACTTATTTGGCAGTCTTGCTCCTTTTGAAATCGGTGGGACTACCATGGGGTATGGATTGGGGCCTGCCTCAAATGCTGCCTTCGACGGCGGTGGCAGTCAGCGACCAGTCTCAATCATTGGTGACGGCGGCTTCTGGCATAACGGTCTGACATCGAGTGTGGGCAATGCCGTGTTCAATAAGTCAGACGGTGTGATCCTGGTGGTCGATAACTTTTATTCTGCAGCGACCGGTGGCCAAGATGTCCCATCGTCTCGCGCAGAGAATCGCTCAAAATCAACGGGTCACCCGATCAGCGCGGCGGTAAAGGGAATCGGTGCCGAGTGGGTACGCGAGGTCAACGATACCTACGATGTCGCCACAATGCGTGACACGTTGAAAGCTGCGCTGGATACGGATCACGAAGGGCCTAAGGTGATTGTTGCCTCGTCTGAATGCATGCTTAACCGACAGCGGCGAGAACGACCGGCAGTCATTCAGACAATTGCTGCCGGTGAGCGTGTGGTCAAGCCGCGTTTCGGCGTAGATGATGACGTCTGTACGGGAGATCATGCCTGTATACGCTTGTCAGGGTGTCCCTCTTTGTCCCTCAAGACTCTGGACGATCCTCTGCGCGACGACCCAGTCGCACATATTGATCAGTCATGCGTCGGCTGCGGCAATTGTGGTGAGGTAGCTGATGCTGCGGTTCTGTGTCCTTCCTTTTATCGGGCGGATGTGGTGCACAACCCGGGTTGGTTCGAACGATTGCGTCACCGACTGACCCTCGGTCTTATCGGAGTCCTCCAGCGCCGCCGGTCCCGTCGGGTCTTGGGCTTTGAGCCGGGATGATGAAGAGATGAATGCTACACCCGATATCATTAAGTTGGCAGTGTTTGCCGTCGGTGGCCAAGGTGGTGGCGTATTGTGTAACTGGATCGTCAACGCAGCGGAACGTAATGGCTACCGTGCCCAGGCAACGTCTATTGCCGGTGTTGCGCAGCGTACCGGTGCCACGAGCTATTACGTTGAAATGGTTCCGGACCAGGGTCGCCTACCCGTATTTGCACTGGCACCATCGGCCGGCGATGTCGATATTCTTGTCGCCGCCGAAATGATGGAATCAGGTCGGGCCTTAATGCGCGGCTTAGTGACGCCGGATCGGACAACAATGATTACATCTACCCACCGTATGCTCGCAATGTCTGAAAAGATTGTGCCTGGCAACGGGGTGACTGATTCGCGGCCGGTGATCGAGCAAGGACGAGCCCAATCAAAACGCTATATCGCGTTTGACATGGAGCAGATTGCCGTGGACTCGGGTAGTGTGATCTCGGCCAGTTTGTTTGGCGCATTGGCGGGTTCTGCTGCGCTGCCCTTTTCGCGAGATAGTTTTGAGGAAACCATACGGGCCACCGGTCGTGGTGTAGAGACCAGCCTCAAAGCTTTTGACGTTGCGTTTTCCGCTGCCCGCGAAGTACAGCCTGAGTTTGCGGACACCCCCGAAAAGACACCGGTGCCCCAATACGCCGTCCGAGGCCCTGATTTAAAACAGCGAAATTGGCAACAGCTTATGGCAAGGTGTGCCGAGCTGCCACAGGTCGTTCAAACTATGGCGCTCGCAGGGTGTCACAATGTCGCTGATTTTCAGGACGTTGACTATGTCACTGAATACCTTGAACGCCTTGAGTCGGTTGTCCAAAAAGACGTTGTACACCGGGGCGCAGACCGGGGACATAGACTGTCGGTCGTTGCGGCGAAATATATTGCCAACGCCATGGTTTATGACGATGTAATCCGGGTGGCAGACCTGAAAACGCGAGCCGTACGGTTCTCCCGAATCCGCGCCGATATTGGCGTGACCGATGACGCGGTTCTGCACCTGACCGAATATTTTCATCCCCGGGCACAGGAAGTCTGTGCCATGTTTCCCGCCCGATGGGGTCGTCTGGTTGAGTCCAGTCCGACACTTTTCCGGTGGCTGGATAGATTAGTCAATCGTGGGCGTAGAATCCGAACGGATAAGCTACTGGGGTTCATACAGCTCTATATGATCGCAGGACTTCGTCGATGGCGTCGCCGTCTTTTACGTCATGCCGTTGAGCAGCAGCATATGGAGACCTGGTTAGAGTCGGTGTTGAGTACGGTGCCTGCTGCCTATGATCTAGCCGTAGAGATGATCCGCTGCCGTCGTTTGGTCAAAGGTTACAGCGATACCCATGCCCGAACTTTGTCCAAGTTTGACCGGGTTATGGCCGCAGCGATCGAGCTGAGAGGCTCTGTAGATGCGGCAGATAGCGTCCGTCGACTATGCGCATCCGCTATGCAACAGGAAGATGACGGGAAGTTGGAAGAGGCATTAATTGAGGTAAAGCCTGCTTACTGAGTTTGAGTGTGGTTAACTTATTCAGGGTCAGTTGGGACTGCGGCGTAGGCCAATAGTCAGTACCAGCGTGCCGAGCGCAACAAACCAGAACAGTGTCCACCAAGGCATACTTAAGCCAGCAAATATCCAATCGACTGATGCGCACTCACCAGACCCGGTCAACGTTTCGCGGATTGCCCGAGATAGGGGGAACGTACGGAGCATGTAGTCCAGTCCAGGGCCACACTCGGGCACCTGATCTGGGGGCAAGTTTTGCAACCAGACATGACGACTCGCGATGGCTGTACCTAGGGCGGCAAAGAACCCACCCAATAAAGCGTAAATTGTACGCCCGCGCCTACCTGGGTTATGCAGCGCTGCGACCAGCGTCAATAGTCCCAGGGCAAAAAACGCACCGCGTTGAAAAATGCACAGCGGGCATGGGTCAAGAAACTGTGTGTACTGCAGCCAGTAGGCATAGCCTAAAAGGGCTGCGCAGATTAACGCTACGAGAAGATTCAGGTAACGAAAAGCAGCAGATTCTGGTTGTTCGGTCACGGTGCTATTGTATCGCCAGACCGGCCCTTGGGTTGGCTACATCTGGAAGTTTTGTACACGCTGATATCTTTTAATGGATACATAATAGATGGTGGTAGAAACAACTCGGAGTCAGAGCGAATTTGTTGGAGTTTCGAGTGTGGAACGGGAACAACTTCGCTTGCTCTACCGACGTTCAAATCTTTGTGGACTTAAACGTCTCAGTGCCCATCTGGTTTTGGTCGCGACCGCGGCAGTGGGTGTATATCAAACCGAATCGATACAATTATATGTCCCAGCCGCTTTTGTGTTGGGTGTTGTTGGAATCTTTCTTTTCGCGCCGTTACACGAATGCATTCATCGCACGGCTTTTCGGTCACGGTGGTTGAATGACGCGGTTGCCCGAGTAGCAGGATTCCTGCTCCTGTTACCACCGCGTTATTTTCAGTCATTTCATCTTAGTCATCATCGTCATACCCAGGTCTCTGAACGGGACCCCGAGCTGGCGGGTAAGGATGTGAGTACGTTCAGCCGATATCTGATTCACGTCTCAGGCATGTTGTATTGGCGAGATGGCATTTTTAATTTGATTCGCCACGCGCTGGGACAGGTTACAGCACCCTACATTGGTCGGGCGGTATCCCAACCGATCATCAATGAAGCACGCTGCTATTTGTGCATCTATGTACTATTGGCTGTCTTATCAGCAATATTTCAAACAAGTGTGCTAGTCACATACTGGCTGGTCCCAGCAATTCTGGGGCAGCCCATATTACGACTATACCTACTGGCTGAGCACACGCTGTGTCCTTTGATACCGGACATGCTGCGAAACAGTCGCACGACGCTCACTTGGCTGCCGGTCCGCTTCATTGCTTGGAATATGCCCTATCATGCCGAGCATCACGCCCTGATGGCTATACCGTTTCATGCGTTGCCCAGGGCTCATGCGTTGTTTCGAGATCGGATCGACCACTTGACCCCAGGCTACAGTACATTTCATCGGCAATTGCTGGCCGCGATTCGACGAGGAAACGTGTGAGCTACAGCAAGGAAGCTGATTTGATTAGCGGCCGAAGCAGTTAGGCCCTAGGATGAAACAGCATTACGCCGTGAACCGAATGTGCTTAACTGTTGTTTTGAACACCGCGTGTAGTAGCGATCGGAAGATAGACCCGCTGGGATTCTGCGCGAACCATGGTTAAAACTATTCCGACGCTAGTAATCCTTCTGGCCCTGTTGGGCAGCCTGACAGGAAAAGCCGACCAGAAAGACCATGCGGCTGCAATGCGTTCAGTGATTCAAACCCAGCTGAATGCATTTGCGCGTAATGATGCCGCCAAAGCCTACGCCCAAGCTTCACCCAGAATTCGGTCCATATTTCCGACTACCGAGGTTTTCATGGGGATGGTCCGTCAGGACTATTCGGCTTTAATCGCACCTGCATTCGTCAGTTTTCTGGGTGTTGTTGACGTCAGCGGCCGGCCTGTTTTTCAGGTCTTGGTCGAAGGGCGAGACGGTCGCCGTTGGATGGCGTTTTATACTATGGTGCAACTGGACGATGCCAGTTGGCGAATCGGTGGCTGTTTTCTGACCAAGCTGCCGGAAGAGTCAGCCTGAGACGGGACTGACTTCAGTCATTTTCGCACCGTACCACAAGATCTACGATGTCGCCGTCAGGACCTGTCGACAGGTGGAAGACGATAGGGCGACAGCACACCTGGCAATCTTCGACATAGGCGTCATTGCCGGTAGATGGATCAATACTGATGCTGATCAGCTCACCGCAGTAGGGACAGTCAATGACGCGTTCGTCGAGTATCATCATCGCCGGATCTGTCTGGTTGAGGCTTAACTCGGATCCAGGGCCAAGTCTTTAATAATGGTGGTGTTCGGCGTGGAGTGGAAGATTTGAGGGGACACTTTGATCTTGATCGAACGACTGCCACCACCGAGGATCACGTAATTCGGTAGCATCACCCGGCTGTCTACCCACAGCGGAAGTGAATCAGGCAGGCCGACAGCCGTCACTCCGCCGATCTCCATGCCGGTGAGATCACGGGTTTCTTCAGCCGATGCAAAGGAACATTTTTTTACCCCCATTCGTTTTCTGACACTTTTATTCACGTCTAGACGGGTTGTCGCCAGCAGAACACAGGCCGCATATTGGCGTGGATCTGATTAGCCCGAGACTATCGAGGGATGCCAGTGCTAGGGCAGCAGATTCTCCAACTGTTGGATTGTTACTCATATTGGTTGTGCGGCATGAATTCGAAGGATGATCAGTGACTACTATTTTACGGCGAATGAAATTCGGATACAGTAGCGAACACGATCTGGAGCCAGAAATTATTCAGCAGGAGAATAGTGATGACCGACTATAGCCAGATGAAATGTGAGGCATGCCGAGTGGGTGCTCCCTTGGCCACAGCAGAGGAGCTTGAAGATTTTCTAAAACAGCACTCGCGGTGGCAAAAACTTGTTGTCGATGGGGAGGATCGGATTCAACGTAAATTTCAGTTCGAAAATTTTGAACAGGCCCTTGCTTTTACCAACCAGGTTGGTGCACTGGCTGAGGAGGAAGATCATCATCCCGCGTTATTGACCGAATGGGGTCAGGTCACAGTCGGCTGGTGGACGCATAAGATCCGTGGCCTACACGTGAATGATTTTATTATGGCATCAAAAACCGACACCTTGGCGGAATAATTGGGCTAGATTGAATTCGACTACCACACAAGACTAGACCCACGAACCATATCTCCACCCGGGTTGTCGTTCTATAATGATCTCGCACCCTTTACCTCAGGGTTTCTGTGGACAGAACCGAACGCTTTTATACCATTGATCGCCTGCTGCGTAGCCGGCGTAAGGTGTCCCTCCACCAGTTGATGGAGGAGTTGGAAGTGTCCCGTGCAACCGTACGCCGGGACCTCGAATATATGCGAGACCGGATGGCAGCGCCGATCGTGTGGGATGCTACGCTGCGGGGTTACTGCTACCGACTGGAATCCGCCGGCGACGATGACCGGTATGCTCTGCCTGGCCTGTGGTTCAATGCCTCAGAAGTCTATGCACTGCTGACCATGGATCATCTACTCAGCAGTTTGCAGCCAGGATTGCTCGAGCCGCATATCCAGCCTTTACGCGAGCGCATCAGGCGGTTGTTGGGCAGCGGTGAACACCCGGCACAAGAGGTTGAAAAGCGTATACGTATACTTTATATGGCGTCTCGCCAGATAGACTCGCGGGTATTTGCCTCTATCGCTAACGCGTTGATGGGCCGACACCAGCTTCTCATTGTTCATCTGAACCGGCGCAGCAATCTGCGTACCGAGCGGATCGTTTCACCGCAGCGATTGGCCCATTATCGCGATAACTGGTATCTGGACTGTTGGTGTCATTTGCGCAAAGGTCTGCGAAGTTTCGCCGTCGATGCGATTGAGGGTGCCGAGCTTAAGGAAGATCAACCTGCAAAAGAAGTCAGTGACAACAAGCTCGAAAAGGTACTGGGTGCCGGGTACGGGATTTTTGCAGGAGACAGAACGCATCAAGCAGTACTGCGGTTTACACCCGAGGCAGCGCGATGGGTCGCCTCAGAAAAGTGGCATTCAGAACAAGAAGGTACAGTCGAGCCCGACGGCAGTTACCGGCTGAGTGTGCCGTATGCCAAGGAAACAGAGCTGGTGATGGATATTCTGCGCCATGGGTCTGACGTAGAGGTTTTGTCCCCGACCAGTTTAAGGCAAACAGTGCGGCAACGGCTGGCAGCCACACTTAAACAGTACTAAACGGTTACCGATTTCGAACATGACGCGTTGTGACTGTAAGCCAGGATAAGGTGCTGGCTGGGAACAACGTTAAAGGAGTCGGGTGGATGCTGCTAAGCGGTATTATGTTTATCGGTGTTACCGGTATCGTACGATACCTCGGTGGCGAAATGCACCCGATTCAAGCAGCATTTATTCGCTACGCGTTTGGCATTGTTCTGGTTGTGCCCGTGATATTGCGGGTGGGGCTGTATGAGTTGCTGTCTGCTCGAATACGCTTACACGCAAGCCGGGGTTTGGTGCATGGTATCGGTGTGATGTTGTGGTTCTACGCGATGAGCCGCCTGCCGATTGCGGAGGTCACAGCACTGGGGTTTACCACGCCGATTTTTACTGCAGCAGGTGCCATGTTGATTCTCGGGGAACGGGTCAAGAATTATCGTGTGGCAGGGATAGTGCTGGGTTTTATCGGAGCCCTGATTGTCCTCCGACCTGGTCTGCGGATCATTGATTTCGGTGCTGTCGCCATGTTGTTTGCGGCGCCCCTGTTCGCTTGTTCCCTGTTGTTGGCAAAGGTCGCTACAAAAACCGAATCGAGTTCAGTTATTGTTGCGCTACTGTCAGTATTCTGCACCCTCACGCTGCTACCTTTGGCGCTTGTCTACTGGCGGACGCCGACGATGGAGGAATGGTCGCTGCTGTTTCTCACTGCAATTTTCGCGACCTTAGGTCACTATTTTCTGACCCTGGCCTTTCAGAGTGCTGAACTCAGTGCGCTGCAGCCATTTTCTTTCCTGCAACTGGTGTGGGCCACATTGCTTGGCCTGGTTGTGTTCAGTGAACAGCCCGATCTATGGTTATGGCTCGGTGCCGGATTGATCGTGTTTTCCGCCACCTGGATTGGCCGGCAGGAAGTGCGCAGCAGCCGAGGTCTCCCAGATGATTGCTGACACAACAGTGGGTTGTGGCCTGGATTCCCGGTGTTTCTGGCCGTGAGGATCAGCTGATGAGCTACCCGCTGTCGATAATGCCGACTAAGATGGGGTTTATATTCTGGGGTCGGCTTATTTCAAGGTATTAAATTGCTCCACGTTTGCTACGGTAACCAGCTTGAAGTGCTTGCCGAACAACTCGCTGAGCACCTTGACAACCACGCGGTTGATCCGCTCGAGCCTGAGCTGATCGCCGTCCAGGGCCACGCGGTTTCGCGTTGGCTGGCCTTGCGATTAGCTACTGACCGTGGCATTTCAGCCAACAACAAAATGTTGTTTCCTGCCGAGCTGCTTTGGCTGCTTTTCAGGCGCGTGTTGCCGGAGGACGTACCGCCGTTTAATGGGTTCAGTGCACAAACGTTGGCCTGGCGGGTGTTGGCGCTGCTGCAATCAGAACAGTTTGTGAGCAGGCATGCAGCCCTTGCACATTATCTTGAAACCGCGTCGCCAGTAGGTCAGTGGCAGCTCGCCGAGCGTTTGGGCAGACAGTTCGAGCAATATCTGATTTACCGGCCGGATTGGATTCAGCAGTGGGAGGCGGAAGGGGGCACGCATTGGCAGGCTGCACTGTGGCGGCGCCTGCTGACAACCGGGGATGACCGACACTGGCTTAATCTGAGGACGAGACTGGTCAAGATGATGGCACAAGAGCCCGCCGCTGCAGAACGCTTACCTCGGCGTATCAGTCTTTTTGGTCTACCAAGACTGTCTGAGGTCTATTTGGGAATTCTGCAGACCATAGCGGTCTATTGTGATGTGCGAATTTATGCACTCAATTACTCGTCCGTGTTCTGGGCGGATATCGTGAGTGACAAGGAACGCACGCGGCAGGCACTCAGTAACCAGAGTGGGCTGGTGGACTATATGGAAACGGGTAACAGCCTGCTTGCCTCTCTGGGGCGACAAGGTAGGGCGTACTTTGGTCAACTGCTTGAACTTGATGCGCTCGATGAGGAGGTGTTTCATCCACCCGCTTCAAACACACTGCTCGGACAGATCCAGTCCGATATTTTCTATCTTCGGGAGGGCGGGGATCAGGGCATACAACGTGAGGTAGAACCGTCGGATAGCTCCATACAGATCCACGTGTGTCACAGTCCGATGCGGGAAGTGGAGGTGCTACATGATCGCCTGTTGGATCAGTTTGATCGACAACCCGACCTGGACCCGGCCGAAGTACTGGTGTTGGTTCCAGACATTGAAACCTACGCGGCTTATATCGAGGCTGTATTTGGCACGCTCACCGACGACCGGAGAATACCTTTTCGAATCGCGGATTGCGGTCAAAGCCAGCGGACGTCCCTGATTGAGACTTTCTTCGCACTGCTGGACATGCCGTTTGGGCGCTATGACGCCAGTGCCGTGTCTGCGCCCCTGGCTGAGCCCGCTATTCAGAAGCAGTTCGACTTATCCGGCACTGATGTGGATCAGATCCTGTATTGGGTCAGAGAGAGCGGCATTCGATGGGGGATCGATGCGGCGGATATGACCAGGCTAGAGCTGCCAGTGGGTGAGGAGAACACCTGGCGACGCGGCAGCGACCGCCTGGTACTGAGTCACGCACTGCCGCCGGGTGACATGCTCGGTCAACTCGCGCCGTGTGGTCCTTCGGATACCACAGATGCTCAGTTAGTCGGCCGCTTCCGCAGTTATCTAGAGCTGGTTTTTGGGCTGCGAAATGAACTTTCCGGTGAACGCACCGTTCTGGACTGGAACATTAAAGCCAACAGTTTACTAGACCGTTTCTTTGCCTTGGACGCGAGTAACGAAAGTGAACTGCGCACTCTGCGGGATAGTCTAACTGCCGTTGCCTACAGTGCCGAAGCAGCTGGTTACACCGGCACGGTAACACTAGAGGTTTATCGGCATGGCCTTGCCCAACGACTTGCTGTACCACTGGCGCAGTGACCTTTGCTGCGCTGGCGGCGGGTCGGTGTCTACCAGCCAAACTGGTTTGTTTACTGGGTATGAATGACAGTGCTTATCCGCGGGCAGATAGTCGCCACGGTTTTGATCTGATTGCCCAGTACCCCCGTGTCAGTGACCGGCGACAAAGAGAAGAAGATCGCCAGGTTTTTCTCGATGCAATGCTGTGTGCTCGCCAGCAGCTTTATATCAGTTACACCGGCCGCGACATCCGTGATGACCGTTCCAAACCGCCGTCAACACTGATCAGTGAACTGTTTGACTACATAGATCGAACTTCACAGCCACAGGCAAACATGAGCAAGACCAGTTCAGTAATCACCATTCAACACCCGATGCAAGCTTTCAGCGAGCAGTATTTTCAAGACAACGCCACGCAACTGTTCAGTTATGCGCGTGAGCTCGTGCGTTCCGGGGATGTTGTTGTCCCCGGCCCCGGTGCGCTGGTCGACGTACCATTGACGCGGACAGAAACCGAATCCGAGATCACACTGGAGAATCTGGTGCAGTTCTTTACGCATCCGGTCAGAGTGTTGTTGCGTGATGTGCTGGACATTCGTCTTGAATCTGCCGACGTCTTGCTGCAGACACGAGAGCCTGTTGAGCTGGACTATTACACCAGGATGACGGTACGCGAAATCATGCTGGCAGAAAAACAGCGAGGTGCAGCCTTTGAAGCAGTGGTTGATCAGCTACGCGCCGGCGGCAAGGTGCCCATGGGGGCAGTCGGCTTTAGGGCACTGGAGTTTGAGTGGTATAAGATCGCACCGCTTTATGACCGTTTACTGTCGGCCGGCTTTAGCGCTGAAGGAGAGGTGATTGAATTGGTGCTAGATGTTGCCGGGACCCGCCTTACAGGGTCAGTGTCTCCGCTTACAACGAACGGATTGGTTCATTGTAGTGTGATGGATCTGACGGCTCGTGACCGGATTCGATTGTGGGTCTCGCACCTTGCCCTGTGCGCTTCCGACACCTCGTACACTCGATCCAGCCAAGTGTTCGGTCCTGATCAGGCCGAATCCTTCGACGTCATCGGTGAACCCCACACATTGCTGGCCGACCTGATCGCGGTATACCAGGAGGGCTTGACCCGCCCACTGCCGTTTTTCCCCCGAAGCGCGTGGGAGTATGTGAGCACCAGCGGCGACCCGGCCAAGGCAGCAGCTAGGATTTGGGCGGGTAACGAATATGCCTGGGGCGAAAGCGATGACGCCTACAACCAGCTCGCTTTTCGCGATAGCGGCATTGAGATTTTAGAGGGAGAATTCGAACAGCTGGCCTCTCGGATCCTCGGGCCACTGCAGGCGAATCGAGTGGTGATACGCTGATGACGACGCAACCTCTGGATATCTGCGCGTTGCCGCTCGCCGGAATGAATCTGGTGGAAGCGGCTGCGGGCACTGGTAAAACGCGGACTATTGCGGCGCTTTACTTGAGAACTGTACTCCAGACCGAAACTCAGGTCAGGAATATTCTTGTCGTGACCTACACCCATGCCGCCACGCGGGAGTTGCGAGAACGGGTCCGTGACCTGTTGCTGCAGGCGGTTGGGGTATTTCAACACGGGGATGCTGGAGAAGATGCGCTCCTGAACCGTCTTGCCGCAATTCATCCGGATTCGGAACTGGCCGTCAAACGTTTGCGACGGGCCATCGCAGATTTTGATGAGGCTGCGATTTTTACCATCCATGGGTTTTGTCAACGCGTCCTTACCGAAAATGCGTTCGAAGGTGCGCAGCCATTTGAATCGGAACTGCTGACAGATGAACGGCAGTTCGTCTGTGAAGTAGTGGATGATTTCTGGCGCCGAAATATCTCCCCCGCCAATGTTTTATGGGTCGACTGGCTTCAGGCAAATGGGGTAGATCGTCCCGAAACCCTTTTGAACGGCTTGACTAACGTCACGGGTAAACCCTACCTGCACATAGCGCCCTTGCCCGAACCCAAACCGCCTAAGATTCTGGAACACGAGCTCCAGAGCTGTTTCCAAAAGTTGGCTGACGGCTGGTTAGCCCAGCGAGAAAGCGTAGAAAAGATTCTGCTCGAAGACGATCGGCTGAATCGCAACCGGTACCGGGTATCCAGTGTTGCCGTCTGGATTACCCAGATGGACCGGTTGCTCAAGCGTTCGCGGCCCGACTTTAGGGCGCTACGTGAATTCACTCGGTTTGACAGGTTTCAGGCATCGGTCATTTCCGATCGCCGTTCTGTGAAAAAAGGGCACGCCCCCCCAAGCCACCCTTTTTTTGAATCCTGTGATGATTTTGCTGAATGCCTTGAAAACCTAGAAGCCATTTATCAGCAGCGCTACCGCATTTTTCAACGTGAGCTGTATCAGTACGTGGTGATTGAGTTGCCGCTTCGCAAAACCGAGCGCGGTGCGCTGGGCTATGATGATCTGCTGACACGGCTACAAGCCGCATTGCGTAGCCCGCATAGCGGTTCGCTGGTCGAGAAACTTCGTTCGGACTATCAAGTAGCACTGATTGATGAATTTCAGGACACTGACCCCGTTCAGTACGATATTTTCCGCAAGATTTATCACGGGTCTGATTGCCCTGTCTTTCTCGTTGGTGATCCAAAACAAGCGATCTACAGTTTTCGCGGTGCCGACGTTTTTACGTATCTGTATGCACGGCAGGACACAACGAAGCAGTTTTCGTTGGAGCAGAACTGGCGCTCGGCACCCCAACTGGTTCACGCTGTAAATCTGCTTTTTGAACGGCGGGCAGATTTACCGGCGTTCCTGTTGGATGAGATCGATTTTTCACCTGCACAACCGGCACCCCAGCAGCTGCCCGAGCTGACCGAATCGGGCTTAGCAGCACCGGCCCTGACGATCTGGCCATTGTCTCGAGAAGATGACGACAACAACAAGCCGATTGCTAAGCACCGTGCAGGCTCGTTGTGTGTTGCGGCGACTACAACCGAAATCACCCGGCTTCTAGCCCTACCGGCAAAGATCGGTGAGGAACCACTTCACCGCAGCGACATCGCGGTGCTGGTACGAACGCATTCACAGGCCCGTATTGTGGAAACTGCAATGCGAGAGGCCGGCATCGCCAGCGTTCGACATTCCCAGGAAAGCGTTTATCAAACACACGAGGCGGTGGAATTGGAACGTGTTCTTATCGCGATACTGGAACCGAATCGGGAAGCACGAGTACGGGCGGCACTGCTGACCGATTTCTGGGGCATGGATGCCGCAGCCCTGCAGTCGTTCTCGTCACTCGAACTGGCGTGGGATGCCCGGCTTGCCGGATTTCATCACTATAACGAGCTGTGGCGCACCCACGGGTTCATGCGGATGTTTCGAGAATGGACCGCGGTAGAGGGCGTCTATCCACGGCTGCTGGGTTTTGAAGATGGTGACCGGCGCCTGACGAACTTACTGCAGCTGGCTGAGTTGATTCATGGCCAGGAGCGGCACTGTGCCGGACTCAACAACTTGGTTACCTGGTTTTCAGAAGCAATGACACGGCCGCCGGTCAGGGATGATCCATCGCTGCTCAGACTTGAGAGTGACGAGGACCGAGTCCAGATTGTCACCGTGCACGGCAGCAAAGGCCTGCAGTATCCGGTGGTGTTTCTACCGTTCAGCTGGAGCGGTGGGCTTCAAGTGGCTGGTTCTGAGCGTTGCATTTTTCATGACGTTAGCCAGGGTAATGCCGCCACGGTCGATTTTGGTTCGGTGGACTTTGAACAACACCTGGCGCAGGCATGCCGTGAAGAACTGGCCGAAAATCTTCGATTATTTTATGTGGCATTGACTCGGGCACGCTGTCGCTGCTACCTCGCCTGGGGGGCCGTCAACGATGCGGCTACGTCCGCAATGGCCTGGCTGCTGCACCGGTCACTGGATGTCGTGCAAGATGATTTCATTACAGCACTTCAGACACGCTTCAGAGCACTCACCGATCCAGAAATTGTTGACACGCTCGAGCGGTTGGCTGAAAGGTCCGAGGGTGCTATCCAGGTGATCGAGCCCAGTTTTGAACCTAACGGCCTTACAACATCCGGTGCCGTGTCTAAACGGCCGATGGCTGCTCGAGAGGTCGATCGAAAGATTGATCAGACCTGGCGGCTGACGAGCTTCAGCGCACTTTCGACGGGGCACAATACGGAACTCCCGGATTATGATCACGCTCAGCAGCGAGTGTTGTATGACGGCGAACGGCCGGATGTTTTTACCTTTCCGCGCGGCGCACGGGCGGGAACCTGTCTGCATCAGGTGTTTGAAGAACTGGACTTTTCGAGCCCTGATACAGACCATCGCAACGCGGTTATTGAGCGGGTGCTAAAGACACACGGTTATGAAGCGAAGTGGCAGGATGTGGTAGTACAACTGGTGGACCGCGTCCTCCATGTGCCGCTCGATCCGCAGGGCAAGTTACGGCTGGTAGATATTCAACAATCGCAGCGTGTCGATGAAATGGAGTTCTACTACCCATTCGCAGCGCACGATCCCCAAGCGCTCAAGTCAGCGATTCAAGCTTCAGCAGACAACGCCCATATCAAATCTGCTATCCAACAAATTGAACTGGGCTCGACTGCCGGATTCATGCACGGATTTATCGATCTGGTCTTTGAGGCAGCGGGCCGCTATTACCTGGTTGACTATAAGTCCAATTTTCTTGGCATGAATCAAGATGATTACCGGCCCGGCCTGCTGAAAGAGGTGATGGAGCGCGAGCAATATGTACTGCAATATCTAATCTACACAGTTGCTCTGCATCGGTACTTGAAGCACCGGATACCTGATTATCACTACGAGGAACATTTCGGCGGTGTTTACTATCTTTTTCTCAGAGGCATGGATCCCGCGCTGGACAACCACTGTGGTGTGTATTACGACCGACCCGGTCAGGCGCTGATTGGACCGCTCGAAAGATTGCTGGGCAGTCCCTCATGAGTGCGCTGATCAAACAACTGGAAATCGCACGGCGGTATGGGGATCTCAGCGACATCGCATTTCACTTTGCCGAGTTACTGGGCCGGCTTGACCCAACTGCAGGTGACCCGTTGCGGCTGGCCGCCGCACTGGTCAGTCAGCGTACAGGTTCTGGCCATGTCTGTGTCAATCTGCCCGACGAAGCCGACCGCCGCCTGCTGACCAGCGACAATGAACTCAACATCACCGCACCACCACTGGACAAATGGATGGCTGTGCTGAAAAAGTCCATGGTGGTGACAGTGTCGGGCGAATACCGGCCGCTGGTACTTGAACCTGACGGCCGACTGTATCTTTATCGCTATTGGGACTGGGAAAAACGATTGGCTGAAGACCTTCTAGTTCGTGCTCGGCTGCCAGATCTTGACATCGACGATAACGCCCTGAGCCAGGCCCTGACCGCAGTTTTCCCTGCGGGTCTTGGCAGTTCAGATCAGAAGGTAGCTGCTGCACTGAGTGTTTTTCGTCCCTTGAGTGTTATCACAGGAGGTCCGGGCAGCGGTAAAACCACGACCGTAGTCCGGACCGTCGCGCTGTTGCAGGCCGTTGCGGGCATGCCTGCAGGTGCGTTTACCCTGGCAGCCCCCACCGGCAAAGCAGCGGCACGGCTACGGGAGGTGTTCGTACAGTCGGTAACTCTGCCGGGACTGGAAAATCTTCAGTTGCCCGAACGCACGACCACGATACACCGGCTGCTCGGAATTCATGCCGCCGATGGCAATCCGGTTCATAACGCCCGCAACCCCCTGACTTGCCGTGTACTGGTGGTGGATGAAGCCTCGATGATCGACCTAGGGCTGATGGTCAAGCTGGTCGAGGCGATGCCTCGACATGCCCGCCTCATTCTGTTGGGGGACCGGGATCAACTGGCCTCAGTGGAGGCTGGTTCTGTACTCGAAGATGTCTGTAACGGCGCGCAAGGCTTGCCTGAGGTGCTGGCAGCCAGGCTTGGCCGGGTAACCGGTGTGCATGATGTCTCTGGTGCTACGCCTGGAAACGCGGCGCCACTCGCCGGTTCGCTCGCTGTGTTGCAGGACAGCTGGCGATATGATCGCACAAGCGATATCGGTAGGTTGGCCAGCGCCGTCCAGGCGGGTGATGTGAGCCAGACGATCGACTGTCTGCAGAATCCTGTTGCCAGCGCCACAACGCTATTGCCGTACCAGGGTCAGCCCGGGCTAGCAAGACTTCTGATCGAGCGTATCGTGTCGGGTTACAGCCAGTGCCTGTCTCTCGCGATTGCCGGGGCACCTGCCCACCGTGTCTTTGAGTGTTATAGAGAACTCAGGGTTTTATGCGCGCACCGCAGCGGTATCAGTGGTGTCAGCGGTATTAACCGGCTGATCGAACAGCAGTTGATCAAAACTGGACAGATACCAGCCGGTGTATCGTGGTATCCCGGCCGGCCCGTGATTATCCTGAGTAACGACTACCGCCTGGGGTTGTTTAACGGTGATATGGGCATTGCGCTGGTTGATCCGAATCGTCCGGCGCAGGTGGCAGTCTATTTCCCGCAGCCCAGCGGGGGTTACCGCGCGGTCTGGCCGGGCCGTCTGCCCGCTCACGACACCGTTTACGCGATGACGGTACACAAATCCCAGGGCTCCGAGTTTGGTCGCTCTGTTCTGGTATTGCCCGAGCGCCCTTCACCGGTGTTGTCCCGGGAGTTGATATATACCGCCTTGAGTCGAGCGGTGAACGCGTTGGAGATCTGGGGCAGTCAAGACATACTGTCACTCGCCGTCAGCCAGCAGGCCCGACGCAAGTCTGGATTGCAACATCGTCTAC